>JAFZYR010000094.1 GCA_017616165.1 Treponema sp. | reverse complement strand
TATGTATAACCCAAAGCATCCTACTGCAGATGAACAGGGCTTTCGTACAGATGTTATAGAGCTTCTTAAAAAGACAGGACTTCCTGGAGTTCGTCTCCCCGGCGGTAACTTTGTTTCTGCCTGGCAGTGGAAGGATTCAATCGGTCCAAAGGAGCAGCGCAAGGTTCATCTGGATCCGGCGTGGTATCAGTATATAACAAACGAAGTAGGGCACGATGAATACCTGCAGTGGGCAGAAAAAATCGGCACCTCTTCAATTTACACAGTAAACCTTGGAACCGGAAACCTTCAGGATGCAATGGACTGTGTTGAATATACAAATCATGAAGGCGGAACCTACTGGTCAGACCTGCGCCGCAAAAACGGCCACGATGCACCCTACAAGGTAAAAACCTGGTGTCTTGGTAACGAGATGGACGGACACTGGCAGCTTGGCTCCTGGGAAAAAAATCCTAAGGGCTACGGAATCCTTTGTCACGAGGCTTCCAAAGCAATGAAATGGATTGACGCAAGCATAGAAACCGTTGCCTGTGCCTCTTCTGCTTCTTTTATGGATCATTATCCTGCCTGGGAAGCAGCCGTAATGGATGAATGCTATGACACTGTAGACTATCTGGCGCTTCATCATTATCACTCTGCAAAGCCAGGTGACATTCTTTCGCTGCTTGGCGGCGCTCACTACTACGAAGACTTTATCAATACAGAAGCTGCAATGCTCGACTATATTCAGGCAAAGCACCGTTCACCACGCAAGGTAAATATTTCCTTTGATGAATACGGCGCCTTTGAACGACCGTTCTCTCCATTAAACCCTGGTTACGGACCATATAATATGGCACGCTCACACTATAAGTTTAATCCGGAGCGCAAGTATATTCTTCATGATCCGGACAATATGCCGGACAGAGACTTCCCTGGTGGAGACATGATAAAGGTTCTTTCCATGGTGAGCGTCCAGCTTGCAATCCTACGCCATGCAGACAGAGTAAAACTTAGCTGTATGACCGGAGGCCTTGGTGCTCTTTGTGCAAACAACCACGACCATGTATGGAAGAGTGCTTCTCATTTTGCTTACAGACAGCTGCTTGAATTTGCAAAGGGTATGAGCATGCAGGTAAGCTGCGACTGTCCGACCTACGATATGCCGGGCTACGCAATTGATGATACCTCACAGTACACCGGTAAGAACAATGTCCCTTATATTGACACTGCCTGCGCCTGGGACAAGGATAACAAGCGTCTTACAGTATTTGCAATCAACAGAAACAAGGACCAGAAGTATCCTTGCGAAATTGATATAAGAGGCTTTGAAGGACTGACCAAAGTTAGCCAGTATGAAATGTACAGCGAAGACTTTGACAAAAAGAGCAGCTTTGATAAGCCATGGACAGAGCCAAAGGCAAAGAGCCGTGAGCTTAAAGAAGGTATTGCCACAGTTACCCTCAAACCGCTATCATGGAATGTAATAGTTTTTGAATAAAACAACAGGAGTATACAAAATGAAAAACAAAAAAACTTTTTATCTTGGATTAATTGCATCAATTATCTGTGCAGTTATCTTTACCTGGTTTACACTCAGACCGGGACTTATCGGTACCTTCCACTGGCATGTAGGTATTAAATGTGCCTATATTTTCCTGTTAGTTACCGCAGTCCTGCCAATTATATTCTGGTTGCTTTCAACCTTTATTGACAAAAAAGTAATAAATATTCTTTCACGTGTTTTTTCAATTTTTTCAATGTGTCTTTGGATCATTGCTTATGTAGCACTTATGATTCTTCCACGCATGAAAATTGATAATACAGGCTTGAATCTGCTTAGTCAGAAGGATGTCCTTCCTGCAGAAAAAAACGCAGACGGTGCAATTGCTCATTATGCCTTTGCTTCTGACCCACACTGGGGTTCGGGTAATTCAAATGCCGAAGCACGTACAGCAATTATGAAGCAGATTGATTCACGCAACTACGATGCTTTCTTCTGTCTTGGTGATATTTCAGAGGTAGGTATGATTACCTCAATCATGCAGAGTGCCGTTGATGATATGCGTGACAATCTTAAAAACACAAAAACTCTTGTAATTCCTGGAAACCACGACTTTATTGTAAACGGATATCCGGCCTTTAAGCAGGCCTTTATGAACAAGGGAGATAAAAAATATTTCCGTATGGATAACGGAACAATTCACATGATTTTCCTTTTTATGGAATGGGATGACGCAGAGTTCTCTAAGCTTCAGGAAAAATGGCTCATCAAGCAGCTTGAAGAAATTCCTGAAGAAGATACTGTAATTGTTCTTTCTCACTGTTATATCACAGGCTCAGGCTACTGGGATTCTACAGCTCACAGATTCTGGGGAGATATTCCAGGTGTTGTAAAGCGTCTTTGTCCGATTCTTGAAAAATATCGTGTTGACCTGCATCTTAGCGGCCACAACCACTTCTTTGAATTCCTTGAAAAGGACAGCGTTGATTACATGATTATTGGTGCTATGGGCGGTAAGCTCGACAAAGATCTTGAATATCATTCTGAATATTCAAAATGGCTTGATAACGATAACTTTGGCTGGCTTGATATGAAGGTATATCCGGCTTACCTTGAATTGACTGTTTACAAATACGACGGCTCAGTTCTTACAACAAAAAGAGTTGCAACAAAGTAAATGATTAAGGCACCCATAACCGACAAAGAATTAGCTTCTCATCTGGATTCTCTTGAAAGTGACAAGCTGCGTGTT
>JAFZYR010000049.1 GCA_017616165.1 Treponema sp. | reverse complement strand
GGAGCTCAATGGCCTTTTTGAATACAATTGTCCTTCCTGCGGTGCCCAGCTTTTCTGCGACGAAACAACTGCCGCAACAAGCTGCCCTTACTGCGGAAATAATCAGGTTCTGCACAGTCAGTTTAAAGGCGGCAAGCTTCCGCAAAAAATAATTCCGTTTAAGTATGAAAAACAGGCCGCAATCAATGCGCTTAAAAATCACTACAAGGGCAAAAAGCTGCTTCCAAAGGTTTTTTCCCAACAGAATCATATAGAAGAAATCAAGGGCGTTTATGTTCCGTTCTGGCTTTTTGACGGTCATGTTGATGTTCAGCTTGATATGAAGGCAACACGCTCTGCAGTTCATTACACTTCAAAAGAAAAGGTTATTACAACCTCGCATTATAATGTTACACGCGCCGGAACAGTTGCGTTTGAAAAAATAAGCGTAGATGCTTCTAAAAAAATGGACGACGCCCTTATGGATTCAATCGAGCCGTTTGATTATGAAGACCTGCGTGATTTCAGCGCTTCGTACTTACCGGGCTTTTTTGCCGAAGTTTACGATGTTTCTACAGAAGACTGCTACGAGCGTGCCAAGGTGCGTGCCGAAAACACCGCCGTTGATGAAATGCGAAACAGCGTAAGTGGCTACGAAACAGTAAGCGTAGTAAACAAAAAAGTGCGAATCACAAACGACAACGTAACATATTCGTTCATGCCGGTATGGGTGCTTTCAACCAAGTGGCGCGATAAAAACTATATCTTTGCCATGAACGGCCAGACCGGCAAAATGGTAGGCGACCTCCCCGTAGACAAGGGCAGGTTCTTCAGGTATTTGTTTGGAATTACAGCAATCGTCGCAGCCATAGTAACGCCGATTGTGTACTTTTTCTTTTAAGTGGATTGCCACGTCGCTGCGCTCCTCGCAATGACGCGTCATTGCGAGCCGAAGGCGAAGCAATCCACAATATGGAGGTATGGGGTCCCTGAGCGAACTGTGGTCCCTGAGGCTCTCGAAGGGCACTAAAATGAGGTAAACTTATGAAAAGAAAATATATATTTTTTACAATTCTATTATTCTTCTCTATAAACATCTGGGCACTTTCAGCAAAAGTTCAAGACGACTGCGGCCTCCTGTCTAACACCGAGCTCAGCGACCTCCAGACCCGTGCCAGCCAGATTTCTTCAACCTATAACTGCGGAGTATACATAGTAGTCGTAAAAAACATGGACGATTTTGTCTACGACTACGAAATTTACAGCGATGCCTTTGGAATAGAAGCCTTTGCACAGTATTATTTTTTCAATGAGCTCAAGGGCGTTGGCAGCACAGGCGACGGAATCCTCCTCATAATGAGCATGAAGGAACGAGACTACGACATAATGGCCCACGGTAGCTTTGCCAATGCAGCCTTTACCGACTACGGAAAATCAAAGCTCGCCGATTCCTTCCTTGGCTATTTTGGAGACGGGGAGTGGTATCGCGGTTTTTCAGCCTATCTTTCTAAAGTAGAACGCTTTATGCAGGCAGCTGCCGACGGCACTCCTGTAGATGTAGGCACAAGAATTAAGGAACACAATCTGCCCCTGTCAATTGCCGCAGGCTTAATTTTCGGACTCATCGTAGCACTCATTTCGTGCCTTGCAATGAAAAGCGGCATGAAATCAGTTCACACAGCCCGCATAGCTTCAAACTTTATTGCACAAAACGGCATAAAAATCCCGATTCAAAAGGATATGTTTACCCACAACACCGTAGTGCGCCAGGTAATACAAAGCTCGTCAAGCTCCGGCGGCGGCACCAGCATAAACAGCTCTGGCTCCTCACACCACAGCGGCAAGTTCTAGCCCCCGTCATTGCGAGCAACACCCCTCGTCATTGCGAGCGTAGCGAAGCAATCCATTCAGAATCAATTTGAATTTTTCTTAAACCTATGTAATAATTAATTATTCATATATTGGAGGAATCAAAATGAAAAAAATCCTTTTAAGTCTTATGGTAGCCCTCATGGCCCTGGGCACAGTCATCACAATGTCAAGCTGTAGTCCAACAGCCGGTTTGGATGAACTTACTCTTGATCAAATTACTGCTGCCAATATGAGTGGTACTTATAGTTGCGTTGTAGAAACAAAAACTTATAATTCTGATGGTTCTGTAAAGACTGCAGAAAAATCTGATTCATCAGAAGTAAGCGCCGCTGCCGTAAAAACCAGTATGCTGACAAGTGCAGCTGCAATCGGTTTAAGCTCTACAATTTCATCCAGTGTAAAAGGAAGAGTATGCGCCAACAGCAAATTTACAAAGATCGTAATTTATGCCTACACAAAAGATTCCAGCGGCCATATAACTGCAGAGACAATTACTACTTATAAAAAGTTGTAATTATCATTAATTTTGTTAAATTAAAGCGGAATTCCACAAGAATTCCGCTTTTTTAATTTGACTATTTCCATTTTGTATCGTAAAATTAAATATTATAATATAACCCTTTAGGAGGCCACATAAATGGCAAAGGTAGAACTTAAAGGTATTGGTAAGGTTTACGACGGCGGTGTTCGTGCTGTAAGCAATGCTAATATCACTATTGAAGACAAGGAATTCTGCGTATTCGTAGGTCCTTCTGGATGCGGTAAGTCAACAACTC
>JAFZYR010000004.1 GCA_017616165.1 Treponema sp. | reverse complement strand
TAAGAATGTTGCTAAAAACACTGGTATTTACAAAATGATTCACACTCCAACTCCTGCAGAGCTTGCAGAAGAAAAGGCTTCTAAAGAAGCAATGGAGCTGGCTAAAGAAGAACAGGCTGCTCAGGCCGCAGCAGACTTAGCTGCACATCCTGTAGCAGGCTGGCAGAGACTTATTATGCTTGCAATTGGTTTCTTAATTGTTTACCTTGCAGTAGTTAAGGGCTTTGAACCGCTTCTTCTTATCCCAATCGGATTTGGTACTATTCTTGTAAATATACCAGGGGCTGGTATGGGTGATGCTCCAGACGGTATGCTTCACATCATTTACAACGCCGGGGTTGGAAACGAGTTCTTCCCGATGCTTATCTTTATGGGTATTGGTGCCATGACAGACTTTGGTCCGCTTATTGCTAACCCTAAGACTGCCTTGCTTGGTGGTGCTGCTCAGCTTGGTGTATTTGCTACCTTGTTCGGCGTTGCATCAATGAACTTTATTCCTGGTATTGACTATAACATGAAGCAGGCTTGTGCCATCGCTATTATTGGTGGTGCAGACGGTCCTACTTCTATTTACGTATCCGGTAAGCTTGCTCCAGAAATGATGGCTGTTATTGCAGTTGCTGCCTACTCTTACATGGCACTTGTTCCAATGATTCAGCCACCAATCATGAAGTTACTTACTTCTAAAAAAGAGCGCCTCATTAAGATGAAGCAGCTCCGCCCGGTTTCTAAGACAGAAAAGGTTTTGTTCCCGTTGCTTTTGCTTGTTGTAACAATTCTTCTTTTGCCACCTGCAGCTCCACTTATTGGTATGCTTGCATTCGGAAACTTTATTAAGGAAGTTGGAATTGTTCAGCGTCTTTCTAAAACTGTAGAAAACGAACTTATGAACATCGTATCTATCCTTCTTTCTTTGGGCGTTGGTTCACAGATGACACCAGAAAAGATTATGCATGCAAACTCTTTGGGTATCATCGTTCTTGGTCTTCTTGCCTTCTGTATTGCTACAATGGGCGGACTTATCATGGCTAAGATTATGAACATCTTCCTTAAAGAAAAAATTAATCCGCTTATTGGTTCAGCTGGTGTATCGGCAGTTCCAATGGCAGCACGTGTTGCAAACAAGGTTGGTATGGCCGAAGATCCTACTAACTTCCTTTTGATGCACGCTATGGGTCCAAACGTAGCAGGTGTTATCGGAACTGCAATTGCGGCAGGTGTATTTATTAGTACATACGGAATGTAATAACAGATTCCAGGGTCAAGCCCTGGAATGACACAGGCCCTTTTTTAAGGGCCTGTTTTATTTTAAAACAAAACTGGCACTCAAATCTACATATCCAATTTTACCTTCAACAAAAATTTTACTAGTCCAGTCAAGCTTCTTATCTGTAAAGTTTTTTTTATGCTTTAATTCTACGTCAGCAGAAAGACCGGCCTTTACTTTTCCGTTATATTCAAAATCAAAACTAAGCTTTTCTGTTAATGTCAAAACTCCCTTGCTGCTGCGTTCAAAATACAGCTTTGGAGAAAGCTCAAGCTTAAAATCCTTTATGTAAAAACTGTTGTTGCTTTGAATATTTCCTTTGGGACATTCAATTGTAATGTGCTCTTCCATGCTGCCAAGTGCAAAATCAAATGACGCGGTTAGGCTGCCGCTGTAAAAAGACGCCTCATATTTAAGACCTGTCTGTGTTTTTAGGGAATGCTCACGCAAGGTAGTATTTATATTCAAAAGACAGCCAGTCCCTAAAGTAAAGCCTGAGAGCTTTACCATTGCGCCGCACCGTACCTGCAGCAGTGGATCAATAAGCTTTCCTGAGCTTGTGATGAGGTTTTGATTTGGATTATAAAAAAAGTCCAGCACTGTACAAAAGCTTTTTGTCCTCACTTGATTTTCAAGCCGCCACACAGCAGCATAAGAACTAAAGGGTGTTTCATAAAGGCCTGCGGTAAAAATGCAATTAAAGCTGCCGGTCATAATTCCAGACTGAAGGTTCATGCAGATATGCTTTCCCTGCCCGTAAAAGTCTGTTTGTAAATACCACGAATCATCCTTAGTTTTTTGCAGGGGAAAAAGCCCGCCTGTGAAGCAAAAGACCAGCGCAGTTTTCTTTCCAGGCTCAAGACGCACACTGCTGCTTGCCACGGCATTTTCCTTATCATAATAAAGGTTCAAAGCTGCTTTTTGAAAAACGCCGGTTCCCCTGTAACCACCTTCCAGAAAATAAGAAACTGGCCGGCTGAAATTATCCTTTGCGGGCAAAGCTGCAGAAAGCTTTTCTACACTTATGGAAGTATCCTGTCCAAACGGGGAGGGCTCCTGTGCAAATAAAGGCGAGTTTAAAAGAGAAAGACTTCCACCAGGTACAAGATTACCCGCCTTAAAAACAAAGGGCGCCCTTTTATAAAGACTTTCGGAATCAAGCAGGAGCCCAGCGTTGTAATCAGGCGGCCAGGTAAAAGCATCCTTATTACGCACTGCACCGCGTAATTCCAGAAAGGGAAGGGTAAGCTTAAGCCCGCAGGAAATCTCCTGCTTTTGAGCAAAACCTAAGCCGCCACACATGAGAAAAAAGAAAAAAGCAATTAACCTTATATTTTTCATATATAGTTAATTGCTTTTTTTAAAGAATTTAGGAAGTTTTTTAGGAAAAAAAATGAAAAAAATTCAACTTTTTTATATTTTAACTGTTATTACAGTGCTGCCTCCCATAATAACATTAGTTAACTGTGCTTGTAACGTAGCTGCCTGCCTTGGCAAAATCTGCAATCTCTGTGATTTTAGACTGCCAGTATTCAGCTTCGCTCTTTGTTGTAAACGGACCTACGCGTACACGATAGAAAAGCTTTGATTTGTTGTCTTCGTAAGTGTAGATATCCGAATTGATTTTTTTGTCAGACAGAACAGAACGTGCATTTTCTGCTGTCTTTTTATTGCTGTAAGCTGCAACCTGAACCCAGAATCTTGTGATTGGATTAGCTTTGGTTGTGCTTGTAGCGGCTGTTTTTACAGAGCTTGTGCTTGTAGAAGCTGTGCTTGTCTTGGTGCTTGTTGCTGCAGCAGTAGAAGTTGATTTAGCAGGCTCTGCCTTTGCAACCTCCTGTGTCTGCTTTACTGCAGCTGCCTTTTCGCTGGCTTCTGCTTCCTTAGCGCTCTTTACATAATATTCAGAAGTAAGAACTACAGGTGGTTCTTCTACCTTAGCCTGATTATCTGATTCCGAAAGATTTACTGTAATATTTATATTCTGAGGCTGGCTTACTGCTGCATTTGCGGCAAGCTCCTTTTTGAGTGCATTCAAATCGATTGTAGTAGACTGTGCATCCTCTGTTGTCTGTGCAGTCTGATTAAAGCCTAAAACAGTTGTATTTTCTGAAACAACAAACATATCGTTTACAGTTGGAGAACTGGTCTGTGCATCCTGTGCACTTGTGTTTGTCCATCCGCTTTGATTTTGTGTCTGAACCTGTGCTGTTTTTTCAACAGGGTTTACACTGGACGTTCTTTTAGCCTCGCTGATGAGCGGATTGAAAACGATAGCAGCGCCTCCTACAACAACCAGCAGGAAAACGCTAACTGCGGCAATAATCCATAATGTCTTTTTCTGTTCCATAATTTTTCCTCTTTTCATCGGTCTGATTTTTTTCAAACCGACCACCTTAAACTTAATATCGGAAATCTAAAAAAAGAGTTTAGGATTTTTTTTGAGGAACTTGAGAGGTAAAATTATTTATTCTTTACTATAATAAGCTTGTTTTGTGGAACCAGCTTTTGATATTCCTTAAGAAGGTTTTTCTGTGCCTTAAAGCGTTTGAAAATTTGAGAAAAAGGCAGCTTGTCACGGCGGCGTGCACGGGTAAGGCGTGTAAAAAATGGTGCCTTTACATAAAGAACCTTGTCGCACAAGACAAGCAGCTGGGGTGTTTTATAAAGTACAGTTGCGTTTATGATTGATTTTTCGTGCTGATTTATAAAATCCTGAATCTGTTCAATTATAATAGGATAGACAATTGATTCCTGTACCTGTAAAAGCTCCGGAAAAGAAAAAAGCAGCTGCCCAAGGGCACGACGGTTTATGGTGCCGTCATCGTTGGTAAGCTTTATGTTCTGCTGTTCGGCATAGGGAATAAACTTTTGCAGGATTTTGTCTTTTACAAGCTCAATAGCCTTGTGCACAAGGATGTCGGCGTCGATTGAACACCAGCCCTGTTGTTCCAGCTGAGTACAGATGTAGTTTTTTCCGGAGGCCATTGGACCTGTTACGGCGATGACGGATGCTCCGCTTACTATATCGTTGTTTATCAATGAAACTCTCCCCAGTTTTTACCATATTCAATGCTTACACGAAGCGGAACATTAAGCTCTACGGCGTGTTCCATTTTGTCTTTTATGAGGGCAACGGTTGCTTCAATGGTTGCTTTGTCGTCAGGACACTCAAATATAAGCTCATCATGCACTTGAAGCAAAAGACGGGCAGGAGACTTGGCTTCTTCTAAAGCGGTCGTAACGTTTATCATTGCTTTTTTTACAATGTCTGCGGCACTTCCCTGAACCGGTGAGTTTACTGCAATACGTTCGGCAGCGGCTTTTTCTACCTTGTTGCGGCTGTTTATTCCGATTATTGGGCGTGAACGGCCAAAGATTGTGGTAACCTTACCGGTCTGTTCGGCACCGGCTACTGTTTCTTTTATAAAGCGGTCTACGTCGGCATACATGGTAAAGTAATTGTCTATAAACTGTGCGGCCTGTGTGCGGCTTATTCCAAGGTCATTTGCAAGACGGAACGAGCTCATGCCGTAAATTACACCAAAGTTTATAGTCTTGGCTGTACGGCGCATGTCTGCAGTAACGTGCTCTTGCGGTACATTGTAGATGAGGGCTGCAGTTGCCTTGTGAACGTCTGTTCCTTCGTTAAAGGATTTACACATATTTTTGTCGGCGCTAAGGTGTGCAAGAACCACAAGCTCAATTTGTGCGTAGTCTGCAGAAATAAGAACCTTGCCTTTTGGCGCCGTAAAGGCAGAGCGGATTTTTCGTCCGGCTTCGGTGCGCACAGGAATATTCTGAAGGTTAGGATCACGGCAGCTGAGTCGGCCTGTTGCGGTACCGGTCTGAACAAAGTCTGTGTGAATGCGGCCTTCCTTGTCCGTAAGCTTTGGCAGAGTTTCTACATAAGTAGAATTAATTTTTGCAAGCTCGCGGTATTCCAGAATCATGCGTGGAACCGGATCAAAGGCGGCAAGCTCCTCCAGAACCGAGGTGTCTGTCGAATAGCCTGTTTTTGTTTTTTTGCCGGTTTTAAGATGGCGCTCTTCAAAAAGCACTGTCTGAAGCTGTTTTGGAGATGCAATATTAAACTCGTGTCCAACTTCCTTGTAAATATTCTGTTCTACAAGTCCTATCTGGCGTGTAAGCTCCTGATTATAGGTATTGAGCGCACTTGAATCCAGATGAATGCCTGTAAGCTCCATTTTTGTAAGGATTGGCAGCACCTGCATCTCCATCATCAAAAGCTTTTTGAGGGTTTGGGTTTTATCTGCTTCAAAGGGCTCGCGCAGCTTGAGGCCCAGCTGGTAGGTAAAGTCTGCATCCTCTGCGGCATACTGGTAGGCCTGTTCAAGCGGAACGTCTGCAAAGGTCTGGCCCTTTTTTACAATATCATTGAACTCTATTCCTTTGAGCCCGAGTACTGTTTCGCCAAGATATTCGAGTGAATAGCCGCTGCGTCCGGGATTTAAAAGCCAGGCAGTTACCATTGTGTCGTACAGCTTGCAGCCGCCAAAGGTGTGTTCAAAGCCTGTGTTGTAAAGCACCTTAAGGTCAAACTTGGCATTGTGCATAATTATAGTGACTGAGCTGTCGGTAAAGATGCGCGCAAGCTGCTGGTAAGCCTGTTCCTTTGTGATGTATTCATCCTGCCCAAAAAGGTCCTCGGACTCCTGCTGAAGCGGAATGTAAACAGCCTTTCCCGCCTCATAGCAAAGGCTAAAGCCCAGAATGCTGCAGCCAAAGGTGTCGAGCGAGGTTGTTTCTGAGTCGTAGGCAATGAGCTTTTTCTTGTCTGAGGATTTTAAGAATGAACTGATGTATTTTTCCAACTCGGCAAGCTCTGTTATTGCGCGATATGCGGAGGTGTCGTTTTGTTTTAAGGAGAGTGGTATGGTGTTCTGGCCTTCGAGAGCCTCAGGCACCCCAAGAGTCTCTTTAACATTGTCGGGGGCGTTACGGGGGTGTCCCCCGTTAGAAGGGGTAGGCGAAGACGCTTCGGCTGAGCCGAGGGGGATACTTCCCCCTCCTAACCCCAGTTCTGCATAACTTTTTGCCACTGCAGGTGCCCCATACGCAAACAACTTGTCGGCAGCGGCTTTAAAATTAAACTCGAGCGGGTTACCAGCAAGGGCAGTGTCAATCTGAGGGCAGGGAACCTCGTTGCAAAGACGGATGAGCTTCTGGCTAAAGTAGGCATCCTCGTGACCGTCGGCAAGCTTCTGGTGGAGGGCACCCTTTATTTCTTCAAGATGGGCATAGATTCCGTCAAGGTCTCCGTAATCGGTAAGCAGCTTGGAGGCAGTTTTTACACCAACGCCGTGAACACCCGGAACATTATCTGCAGTGTCGCCGTAAAGGCTCAAAAGGTCCAGCAGCTTGGCAGGAGGAACGCCCCATTCGGCTGCAACACCGTTTGCATCTGTAAGCTTCCAGGTTTGTGCTCCGGATTCTGGCTTTAGAATGAGGGTTGTATCGTTTACCAGCTGCATAAGGTCCTTGTCGCCCGAAAGAATGCGGCATTCCCATCCCTGGTCTGTACATTTTTTTGCAACAGTAGCAATTACATCGTCTGCCTCGTAGCCGTCGCACTGAAGGACCGGCACTCCAAGAGCTTCTAGAATCTCGCAGATCCACGGTATTTGTGCATGAAGATCTTCCGGGGTCTTGTTGCGGGTGGCTTTATATTCGGGATACATTTCGTGGCGGAAGGTTTTTGTCTTGGAATCCATTGCCGCAAAAATGTAGTCCGGCTTGTAGTGTTGAAAAATCCAGTGAAGGTTACGGAAAAAGCCGAAAAGCGCACTTACGTTTTCTCCCTTGGAATTGGTAAGCGGGCGGCTTATAAAAGCAAAATAGCAGCGGAAAATAAGTCCGTAGCTGTCTAATATATAGATAGTTTTTTTGTTGTCAGTTTTTGCCATGAGATAATTTTAACACGAAATAACGGGATTATAAAGGGGATTAAAGAATGTATTTGTTATATATGCTCATTGTCCGCTGCAGGGACTGATATGTAAAAAGCCTGTCGCCCTGTGATGGCCTTGCTAGCCTTACAATTTCGGCAAGCGGAGAGGCGGCAATCTGAGCTTCCAGCTGTGCAAGCTCTGCGTCCAGCGCCGGCCCGTTGATAATGCATTTTTCCACTGCCTGGTTTATGAGGGCAGAAAGAGCTTTGAGATCAGAGTAGAAGGAGTTGATGACAGAAGAACAGTCTGTGGTCCCTGAGGCTCTTGAAGGGCCATTTTCTGATAACATTTCTTTTGGTGTGTGCCCTTCGACCGCAGTTGCTAATTCTGTGGCTACTTGCACCCCAGGTATCTTCATACTCTTACTGCTAAGCGTCCAGGTTTTTACCTCCGGGCAGGCGGCAAGGCGGCTTTCGAACCACCAGGCAAACATTTTCATGCGTGTATCGGTAAGCACAGGGTTTCCGTCGTAGTCAACTGCAGGCTCGGGGTTTGAACTAAAGCGGTAGGAACTGTTTTTATTCTGCAGGGTAGACAAGCGGTCCGAAGAAGCCAGGAATGTCTGTTCTGCACTGCTGCCTTTGATGTGTGTTTGTCCTGCGGGATACGAAAGATCCAGTCCTGCAAGGTAAATGTTTTTAGCTCCAAGCAGCTGGCATAGGTTCCAGGCACTGCTTGCAACCGAACCTCCGGCGCCCAGGTTTCCAAATTCTCCAAGCTGGTGTTCAAAATAAGAGCTTACAGGAAACATTTCGGAGCACAAAACAATCTGGCGGCACTTAAAGCGGAATACTGCAGGATGCACGCTGAGCGGACACACAAGAATGCTTTGTGGTGCTGCAAGGCCTGCAATATGACGGTAAGCATAATACTGAGGGTCTGTTATTACTATAAAGTCCGGATGAATACCGGCTTTGAGCAGGGCATGGAGCGCTGTTTCTACACAGACAATTACTGCCTGCTGTGCCCAGTCCTTGAGCCGTGGCAAAATCTGCTCCAAGGTTGGGCCTGCGGCAACTACAATAAAGTCACGCTGACCAGATTCTCCGGCTTCATTCACAGCCTTACAAATATTCTTTATAGTTCCGCATTCTCCTATATGCACCAGGTTTTTCATGGAGTTTTGTATCCACAGCTTTTCAAACCTTTTATAGGTGGCAGCGTTTATATCATTTTTGCTGCGGTTGCGTTCTATGAGTGTAATTACAGAATCAAAATAGGGACGGGCATGCTGTATAAAGGACGGAATGACATAAACATAGGCTGCAGAAACTCCGTCGTTTCCTGTGTTTATGCTGTTGCCCTCTAAAAGTCCCATCAAGGCATTTTCGGGGCAGCCTATTGCAAGCACAAGCTGTTCGACTGCAAAAACGTCGCTCCAGTCTATGTAATACAAGGCTCCAAAAAAGTGCACCGGATCCGGTTCAACAAGCACAAGCTTTTTTACGGGGCAGGGGGCTATGGATTTTACCATGAGCTGTGCCATTGCACAAAACTGCCAGCCAAGACCTGCTCCCATAAAAATAACGGTTTCCTTGTTTTTTGCTGCAAGCTGCTGTGCTGTTGTCTGAGCCTCACGCTGTGGGTTATAGGTGGAGTGCAAAAGCATATTGCCAATCTGAGCAGTAAGCGCTCCGTTTTTTGCAGGCAGGATTTTCCAGAAGGAAAAAATGTCTTTTTCATCCCCATGAGCAGATATTTCTTCTATTATATCGTGATATAAGTCGGCAAGTGACGGGAATCTGGATTTGAATAATTGAAGGTTTTTATTCCAGATAGAGTTCAATTACAGTGTTCTCCGTTAATGGTGTGCCCGGTTCCGGAGTCTGGCTTGTTACCCAGCCGCTTCCGTTTATTATGAGCATGCCCTTTGCCTGTTCCATGAGAGGAAGCAGATCCTTTTTTGAAAAGCCCGAAAAATCCGGAACTGTCTGCCCCAGAGTTGTATCCTTTGTTTTTGGAATTGTAATTACACCGTTATGCTCTACCGAAGAAGCTTTTCCACGGCTCATACCCATGTAATCAATTATTGTATCTGCGGCTTCGGCAATTACAGGAGCAACAATACGTCCGCCGTAGGTTTCGCCCTTGGCTTTTTCTACTACAATGTAAAGAACAATTTCCGGGTCATCAACAGGGAATACTGCAAGACAGCTTGAAAGAAAGTCTGTGTCGCTGTAGCCGCCGTTTACCTTATCGGCCATCTGTGCTGTACCTGTTTTTACACCAATTGCAACGTCGCCGATGTTTGCGCGTGCACCGGTACCTGTTGTTGCAGTTGTTTCCATACAGCTAAGAACATAATCGGCAGTAGTCTTTTTGAAAACCCTGTCCTTATATTCCGGAGTATGCTCGTAAAGCACAGTGCCTTCCTTATCTGTAATTTTATGAATGACTGTAAGCTTTACCGGAACACCACCGTTTGCAATTGCAGTTGCAGCCTGAACCATCTGCAAAGCACTTACACTTATTTCCTGACCGATTGCAATTGTAGGCTTAGAACGTGCAGACCAGGTTTTGCTGTCCGGATCCTTTACAACACCAGCGGTTTCTCCCGAAAGCTCAATTCCGGTTTTCTGTCCAAAGCCAAGCTGACGTATTCTTCCGACAAATACATCTTCTTTAACCCTGTCGCTTATCTGTCCAAGTACATCATTGCACGAATATTTTAAGCCTTCACGAGGAGTAAGCCAGCCGTGATTTTCCAGACACTTAATTTTTATTGTTTCACCGCCGGATATCTTATGCTCGTAAACTCCATCACAAAGGAAGCTGTCGTTTGGATTAATGCCGCCTTCATCATAAACAATACCAAGTGTAAAAATCTTAAATACGGAACCAGGCTCGTAGGCATCGTTAGAAGGCTTGTTCTGTTTTTCAACACTCGGAGCATTTCCGTATTCATTCAAGTTTGCAGAAGGAAGACTTATATAGGTAAGGATTTCTCCTGTACGGGAATCTGCAGCCAGCAGCATCATGCTTTCGGCCTGTGTGTTTTCCATGGTCTTGTAGGCAATCTGCTCAAGCTTATATTGAAGGTTTGCATCTATTGTAAGGTAAATATTTTTTCCCTGTTCAGGAGTTTCCAGGGTTTTGTCAATTTCGGGACTAAGGATACTCTGCTGTGAAAATTCAATTCCGGCAAGACCACGGCCTTCGTCACCCATATAACCGATGAGCTGAGAAGCGAGTGCGCCGTTAGGATATACACGGCCGGGAAGCTTTTCGTAGTTTACATAAGAATAACCGCATTCCTTGGACTTTGCGTTTATATCCTCGTATTCTGCCTGGGTGGCTTTTTTCTTAAGGATAACATAATCGCGTCTGTTATCAATTTTTTCGAACAGCTCGTCCTCTGAAAGTCCAAGCACTGCTGCCATGTTCTGACTGAACAGCTTGGTGTTTTTAATATCCCTGCAGCTTACACCAATGCGGTAAAAATTTGTCTGTACTGCAAGTGGAAAGCCCGAACGGTCTACAATGGAGCCGCGTTCAATTTCAGGAGTATTCTGGGCCTTTGGTGCAACCGGCTGTAAGGCAAGACGTAAAAATGCGGCAAGAACCGCAATAACCAAAAGACCTGCAAAAGAGAAAAAAACGATAAGTCTTCTTGTCTTGAAAAACGAATTCAATTTATCCCACCCTTTAATCTAAACTATACTCTTATTTTTACCGATAGACAAGTATGGAAATAATCAGTTTTGTACAACAATCTAAAAAAAAGAGCAGAATTACCTTTCCAATAAGGCAAAAAAGCTATAAATCGGTCGCTTACGCCTATACTTACCCTTCAGAAAAGCATATTTTTAAGGCTGGCAGGGTAAACAGCTCTCTTACCGTTAAGGGGGCCTTTGCTGCTATAGGGCAGGGACTTACCAGCTCCGGTGAATGGTTTGTAAAAAACATTAAGGCAATTGTTATTTCCGTATTTGTTATTGTGGGTTGCATTGGTGTTGCCGGAGCCGCAATCTTTACAACAAACTATCTTCTTTCTCATACAAAAGCCATTACCATAAATTCCGAAGAAGCCTTTGACATTGCAAATCTTGATAAGCTCATGGCTGCCTTTGCCCTGGAGTCTTCTGCCGAGGTTGATGAAAACGGACTTATTATTGGTGAAGATTCTTCTATTGATATGAGTGCTCTTTCACAGCCGGTTGAATATCAGACCTATACCGTAAAGAGCGGAGACACAATCAGCGGAATTGCAATTAAGTTTGGTCTCAAAAATATTTCTACACTCATTTCTGTAAATGATATTGGTAACGTTCGTACACTTGCTGCCGGACAAAAGCTCAAGATTCCTTCGATTGACGGAATTGTTTATACAGTACAAAAAGGAGACAGCTTAACTTCAATTGCTTCGGCTAATAATGTAAAGCTTGAAACTCTGCTTGATGTTAATGAGCTTACAACTGAAACCTTGACTGCGGGTCAGGTGCTGTTCCTGCCAGGTGTTGGACTTGATCAGAAGACACTTCAGTCACGCATGGGAGAGCTCTTTATTCTTCCAATCAGCGCAAGCTTTAAATGGTCCAGTCCTTACGGCTGGCGTGCAGATCCGTTTACAGGAGTTCAATCCTTCCATACCGGAACTGATATGGCTTGTCCTGAAGGAACTCCAATTCTTGCTGCCATGAGCGGAAAAATTGCAGAGGTTGGAAATAACCGTACATACGGAAACTATATAATCATAAATCATAATAACGGCTATCAGACTGTTTATGCGCATATGTCCAAGACAATTGCAAAGAAGGGACAGTGGGTTAGTCAGGGAACCAAGATTGGTCTTGTAGGTTCTACAGGCTATTCAACAGGTCCTCATCTGCATTTTATGGTTTATAAAAATGGAAACAGAATAGACCCTATGACGGTACTTAAAAAATAGGTGAAAAAGATGTACAATATCTGTGTTTGCAAAGGGTGCGGCCGTACTCTTGAAAAAAAATTTCTTTACTGTCCGTGGTGTGGAACCTCCAGAGTTTCTCATGACGAAGAATCGCTAGACATGCTGTTTAATCAGTATGAAGAAAACCGCAAGGAAGTTAGACGCCGGCAGTTGTACGAAATGGAGCAGGAGCTTGAAGATCTTGAAGAAGAGCTTTCGGTTCTTGTTTTGAGTGCCCAGATGCACAAATAGGAATCCTTACCAGGAGCTTGATATGAAAAAGCTTTTTTTATTATTGATTTTTTCCCTGTTCTTTATAATGCCGTCTGCGGCAAAAATATCCTTTGGAGAGTTTGATTTAAACTCCAATGATGAGGTTTTGTTTGCCTTAAAGCAGAACATGGCAGGAACCAGCTCCTACAGCTCGCTTTTTTATTCAAAGCTCAAGGATGGCGAAAGTGAAGGAACTCCGGATCTGCTTACCTGTTATCCCGAACAGATGGAGCTGCTGGAGGAAGGCAACGTGCTTCAGCTTCGTAACCGCTATGGAGTTGGACGCTACAACACTAAAACAGATTCCTTTGAATGGGCAGAACGTACAAAAAATATTCCGGTAAATTCTCTGCCGGTTTCTCCATATTCAATCAGTGCAGACGGTCAGTGGCTTGTTAAAATAGAAAAATATTCACTTTCTACAGGAAGCCTTGTTATTCAGAACGTTCAGAGCGGAAAAACAGCAGTGCTTTGCGAGTCTGTTCGCCAGAGCTATAAGACACTGCCTGTAAAATGGTCGCCGGACGGTTCTATCCTTATTTACGAAAAGGACAATGATATTTATTTTTGTAATCCTGAAGCAGTTTTACGCAAGGTAGAAATGGACGAAAAATACCGCAAGATTGGACGCGGTACAATTAATGCCGTAAACTGGGCAAACGAAAAATATCTTATTTATATAGATGATTATCTTGTTTATCAGATAAACGCAAAGGAGCTTTATACGCTCGGACTTTATTCAGGTGTTATAGGGCAGGGCAAGGCTATAGGACGACTTCCTTCTCAGTTTAATTCTGCTTCGGATCGTTTTAGCGTAAACAGCTCGGCAAATGCCTTTGTAATTGTTCAGAACAACCGTCTTTTTACCTATCTGAAAATACAGAATCAGCAGCATTCGTGTGATTATATGGATGTGCTTTATTCACGCCCATATACAGACTCGTCTGCTTCTTTGATTGATTATTATATTTTCTGGGATTCTTCTGATCAGCCGGTTTTGTGGCTCGAAAAGCTTCCTTATGACGGCAGCCGCGAAAAGGGTGCTGTTTATAAGCTTGGTTCCAAAACTGTTCAGGTGCTGGAAATTGAAGATTCCGGAAAGCCTTTTATTTCCCCTGATAAAACCAAGGTTGCCTTTTATGCAGGTGCTGCAATTTATGTTTATGATATAAATAACTGGCAGCGCGTTGCAGAGCTTTTGGGAGAAAAAATTGTTTCGGCCATCTGGCTCAACCGCAATGTAATTTTTGTAGGCGGCGAAAAGACAATTAGACGCTGGAACCTGCTCAGTAATACAAACGAGGTTCTTATGCTTTCTTCTGCCGTTGCAGGCTACTGGGAAGGTGCTTCTGCAGACGGAACAATTGTTGCCGACACAGGAAACCAGAACTATTACAGATACAACAGCGAAAAGCGTACCTGGAAAAAGACTTCCATTGCAAATGCAAATGCCAGCAGCCAGAACGGACGCTACAGAATATTTACAGGAACAACTGCCAACAAGCAGTACGAAAATGCACTTTTTATAAGAACCTTGAGCAAAAAAGCAGTTACAAAGCCGCTTTATAAGGAAAGCACCGAGAAAAAGGCAGAGCCTAAAAAGATTGCCCTTGTTTTTGATGCCTACGACAATGCAGACGGACTTAGCGAGATTCTTTCTGTTTTGCGCAAGTACAATGTTTCCGGAACCTTCTTTATTAATGGAGAATTTATACGTCGTTACCCTGCCGAAACAAAGCAGATTGTACTCAACGGATATCAGACCGCGTCAATGTTCTTTAGTCAGACAGATTTAGTAAACAATCCTTTTGTTGTTGATGAAGAATTTATACGCCGTGGTCTTGCCCGCAATGAGGATGAATTCTACAACTGTACTGGTAAGGAGCTTAGCCTTTACTGGCACGGCCCATATTATTCTGTAAACAACGATATAATCAAATATGCTTCAAATGCAGGCTATACAACAATTGTTTCGTACAGCCGTCTTAACGATTCGGAGCTGCTCGATAAGGACGTAAAGCCAGAACAGATTATTCAGGATTACTGCACAACCTTAAGCAAAACCGGCGGCGGAGTAGTCCCAGTATCCGTAGGCTTTGCCCAAGGCTCCCGCACCGAACCGCTCTACAATTATCTTGACCTCCTGATCTGCGCCCTTTTGGACAGCGGCTTTGAATTTGTGAATATTCAAGATTTATAATATTTTCAAACCCTCGTTAATACACTATAATAATTCTGTCATTGCCGTGCTTGACACTGCAATTTATTTTTATAACGAGGAAATTTATGTCTCTAGACAAAATGCGAAACATCGGTATTATGGCGCATATCGATGCCGGAAAAACTACTACAACAGAACGTATTCTTTATTATACAGGAAAAATCCACAAAATAGGCGAAATTGATGACGGACAGGCTACCATGGACTGGATGCAGCAGGAGCAGGAGCGTGGAATTACTATCTGTTCTGCCGCAACTACTACAACCTGGAAGGGCTTTCAAATAAATATTATTGATACACCGGGACACGTAGACTTTACTGCAGAGGTAGAGCGTTCACTTCGCGTACTGGATGGTGCAGTTGCCGTAATTTGTGCAGTTGACGGAGTTCAGCCACAGACAGAAACAGTATGGAAGCAGGCCGATGAATTTGGTGTACCTCGCCTGTGCTTTATGAACAAAATGGACCGCATTGGTGCAGACTATTTTGGTTCCATGAAGGATGTTCACGAAAAATTTGGTGTAGAAACACTGGCCCTGCAGATTCCAATTGGAGAGGGTGCAGAGTTTGAAGGTGTAATTGATTTGCTTAAGATGAAGGAGCTGCGCTGGAGTAGCGAAGACGAAGGCGAAACAATTACCGAAAGCGACATTGATGCCTCGCGCTTGGATCAGGCAAACGAATGGCGCGAAAAGCTTGTAGAAACAGTTGCAGGTGCAGATGATGCACTTATGGAAATATATCTTGAGGGCGGACAAATAAGCGTAGAGCAGCTCAAGGCCGCAATCCGCAAGGGTACAATTTCACGAAGCTATGTTCCTTTTGTAATGGGAAGTGCCCGCCACAATCAGGGTGTTCAGCCGCTCATTGATGCAGTTGTTGATTACCTTCCTTGTCCGACAGACGTTCCTCCTGCAAAGGGCCTGCGTCAGAAAAAGGATCAGACAGAAGAGGTTGATGTTCCATGCGATCCAACAAAAATGCCGCTTGGTCTTGTATTCAAAATTCAGTATGACCGCGAAATGGGTCCTCTTTGTTATGTACGCATGTACTCAGGAAAGATTCAGAACGGTATTCAAATCTACAATATAAATAAGAAAAAGCGTGAACGCGTAAACCGAATCCTGCGCATGCATGCCGATAAATCAGAGGCAATTGACAGCCTTAGTGCCGGCGACATTGCTGTATTTATAGGACTTAAGCTCGCACAGACCGGTGATTCAATCGGTACCGAAGCTTTTCCTGTTTTACTTGAACAGCCTGTTTTCCCTCAGCCGGTAATTTCTGTTGCCCTTGAGCCGGAAAGCATGAGCGAAAAAGACAAGATGACCGATACCTTAAAAATCCTTAGCTGCGAAGATCCTACCTTTACAAGTCACGAGGATGCAGAAACAGGTCAGCTTATCATAAGTGGAATGGGTGAGCTTCATCTTGATGTTCTTGTTACACGTATGCGTGATGATTTTGGCGTAAAGTGCAGTGTTGGTGCTCCTCAGGTAACCTACCGCGAATCTGTAAGTGGAACCGGTGAGGCTACCGAAGAATACAGTCGTGTTCTTGCCGGAAAAGAAAATACTGCCGGTCTTACAATTACTGTAGAAAAGCGCGAAAAGGGCGAAGGCAATTCTGTTGATATTACCTGCCGTTATGCCGAAGTTCCTGATGAAATTGTTCAGGCAATTAGGGATGGCTTTAAGAATGCACTTGATTCCGGAATAAACTACGGTTATCCATGTACTGAGGTTGGAATTAAAGTTACAAATATTGTTTACAACGAATTGACCAGTACACCGTTTGCATTTGAAGCCTGTGCTGCTCAGGTTTTTGATAAGGCATGTAATGCTGCAGGCCCTGAAATCTTAGAGCCTGTTATGAATGTTGATATTTCTTGTCCAAAGGAATTTGTTGGACCTGCTTCGAGCCAGCTCAGTCAGCGTGGCGGCAGCATAATGGGTCAGGATTCTAAACCAACCGGAGAAGTGATTCACGCACAGGCTCCAATGGCAAATATGTTTGGATTTACAACAAACTTGCGTTCCGCCACACAAGGCCGCGCAAGCTTCTCAATGGAATTTAGTCATTTCCAAGTCAAAGTAGGTGGACTTGGAAGTTATTAAAAAGCACGTCATTGCGAGGAGCGTAGCGACGTGGCAATCCACATACTAGCGGGCATTCTTCTATATGGATTGCCGCGCTTCGCTCGCAATGACGAAGGAGTTTTATATGGGACTTATTAAAGCAATCGTAGGTGCAACAGGCGGCGTACTGGCAGACCAGTGGAAGGAATACTTTTACTGCGACGCATTGCCGGCAAACGTAATCTGCAAGCGCGGTCAGAAAAAGACAAGCGGCCGTTCAAGCAACACAAAGGGTGACGAAAACATCATCACTCAGGGCTCTGTAATTGCTGTTGCAGACGGACAGTGTATGCTCATTGTAGATCAGGGTAAGGTTGTAGATGTCTGCGCAGAACCAGGCGAATACAAATACGATTCTTCTACAGAACCTTCTGTTTTTGCAGGCGGCTTTGGAAACGGACTCATAGAATCCTTCAAAAATATAGGCAAACGATTTACCTTTGGTGGCGAGGCTCCAAGAACTCAACGCGTTTATTATATCAATACAAAGGAAATAATGGGAAACAAATACGGAACACCTCAGCCTGTTCCTTTCCGCGTTGTAGACCAGAGGGCTGGAATAGACATTGATGTTTCTGTTTCCTGCTTTGGAGAATACAGCTACAGAGTAACAGATCCTGTAGTATTTTATACAAATGTCTGCGGCAACGTAGATGATGAATTCCTCCGTGAAAATCTGGAAGGTCAGCTCCGTTCAGAGCTTTTGACAGCACTTCAGCCGGCCTTTGCAAGAATCAGTGAAATGGGAATCCGTTATTCCTCTTTACCGGCTCATACAACAGAGCTTGCAGACGCACTTAGAATTGAACTTACACAAAAATGGACAGAGCGCCGCGGTATTCAGATTCAGATTGTGGGCGTTTCTTCTGTAAAGGCAACCGAAGAAGATGAAAAGATGCTTAAGGGCCTTCAGCGCGATGCTGCCTTTATGGATCCGACCCGTGCCGCAGCTCATCTTGTTGGTGCTCAGGCAGAAGCTATGAAAACAGCAGCCGGAAACACAAACGGTGCAGCCATGGCCTTTATGGGAATGGGAATGGCTCAAGCCGCAGGCGGTGCAAGCGCCCAGAATCTTTATCAGATGGGTGGTGCTGGTAATGCACAGGCAGCTCAACCGGTTCAGCCGGCAGCAAGCTCTGTAAGTGCTCAGTGGACCTGTAAATGCGGAACTGTAAACACAGGTAAATTCTGCAGCGAATGCGGAAACCCAAGACCCGCTCCTGCTCAGTGGACCTGTTCCTGCGGTACTGTAAATACAGGTAAGTTCTGCTCTGAATGCGGTAAACCTTATGGCGCAGGCAACTAATTATCAGTGTCCGGCCTGTGGTGGTCCTCTTCATTTCGTTGGCGCCACAGGTAAACTTGAGTGTGATTACTGCGGAAGCTCATATTCAATAGAACAGGTAGACGCAAAATACGGCCAGGATGCAGGCGGTACAAAAAAGGCAGAAGCTAAAACGGCCTCTCCGGAGCTCAATGGCCTTTTTGAATACAATTGTCCTTCCTGCGGTGCCCAGCTTTTCTGCGACGAAACAACTGCCGCAACAAGCTGCCCTTACTGCGGAAATAATCAGGTTCTGCACAGTCAGTTTAAAGGCGGCAAGCTTCC
>JAFZYR010000093.1 GCA_017616165.1 Treponema sp. | reverse complement strand
TGCTTGTCTCCAGCGAAAACTGGGATTCGGTTATGGATAAATATTTTCTCTTTCCTTCTTCATATAAAACATCAAATGCGAAGCTGGATTTTCCGCTTCCGGAAACTCCGGTAATCGCCGTTAGTTTTCCTTTAGGTATGCGAATATTGATGTTTTTAAGGTTATGTTTCTTAACTCCATATGCCTTTATATAGTTTCCCATTCTGCTCTGCCCTCATAAAATCATCCTTGTCCGTATTATTCTTTAAGGCAACACAACTGTCTTAAATAGACCACATTATTATCCGGATCGTAAAAGCTCATATTCACAGCACCCCAAACCCTACAGATCTTCAAGAACAAATGGCAGCATATATACCGGATACAGCTTCAGCATTTCAACATTACCAATATCCTTTTGAGATAGCAGAACCTGTTTTACTACCTGCTTTGAGTACTTCTGACTAAACTCTGTTATCGATTCATGCTTGCCTATTCCGGAAGATTTAACTTCTACAGGAACAATTTTGGTTTTTGATGCAAGCAGAAAATCAACCTCGTAGTAATGGGAACTATTCACTTTTTCCCAGGTGTGATAATACAATGATCTATCCGAAGCTGCTATCACCTGTGCAACGGCATTTTCATATAAGTATCCCAAATCTGCCGGAAGCGAGTCACTTAATAACTTTGTATAGACATTCTCATCTGTCTCCCCGGATGAATTGAAAATCATAGTAGTAAACAATCCGGTATCCGCCAAATAGAGTTTAAACGTATCATTGTCTCTGGTCTGCGGGAGTGCAATGCTTGGGTTATGAACATTATAACAAGCCAGTACGGTCTTCGAATCCAAAAGATTATGTAACCGCTCTAAATCTTTATCAATCTTCTTTTTACCTGTTGCCGAAGATATTACATAGCTTCGCCTGTCAGTCGCAAGCTGGGCAGGAACGGAATCATACATTCTCCCGATCAGGCCCGTATCATCGATTTTAAAGAAATCATCTTTATAGAGATTTATGATTTCTCTTTTTACCTCATCAATTTCAGTAAAATTCTTCCCTTCTACGTACGCCTCTACGGCCTGCGGCATTCCGCCTACTGCCATATATATCCTGAAATCACGCATCAGTTTTCTATTTAATGAATTACCTACCGGTTTTCCATGTTTGTACAATTCCCTTAAAACCGAGTAAGTATCATTCCCAACAGCCCACATAAACTCCTCATAGTCCATTGGATAAATCGGAATCTTTATTTCCTCTGAAGGAAGAACAATATCCTTGACGTTCTTCTTAATGCTTATCAGTGATCCTGTTTCAATATAGTCATATCTTCCATCCGCCACAAGGTATTTAATAGCCTGTCGTACCTTAGGCTGAAGCTGTATTTCATCAAAAATGATAACAGATTCCCTTTTATACAAAGTGATTCCGGTTGCCGTCTGCAGTCTGAGGAAGAAAACATCCAGATCTGAAATATCATCAAAAGCATCCAAAACGTCCTTTTTAATGTTTGCAAAGTCAACTTTTATGTAAGACTTGTACTCTTGCTTTGCGAATTCCTCAGCTATCGTGGTCTTTCCAACACGCCTTGCTCCCTCCAAAAGTACAG
>JAFZYR010000092.1 GCA_017616165.1 Treponema sp. | reverse complement strand
CCTTATAGTTAAAGCCTTCAAGACCACAATGCTGGATTGTAGCACCTTCTGGAGAAGCATACCAGTCAAGGAACTTCATGATGCGTGCATACTTAGCATCGTCAACCTTTGAACCTACACCAAATACACGTCCGCTTCCGTAGTAAGCATCTGAATCTGTGTAGTAGTTCTGATCATTAACAGGGATAAAGCAGAATGCAGTTCCGTCAGCAAGGCGGTCAGATGTATTCCAGAAACCAATTTCCCATGTGTACCAGATAAAGTCTACCTGACCGTTAGAAATCTTAGCACAAACTGAGTTCCAGTCCTGTGTACCAGAATCTGGATCAACTACCTTGAGTCTGTAAGCATCGTTCAGGAATTTGAGCATCTTGTAGTATGTACCTGTCTTTTCTGTAAGTGGATAGAAGGTCTTTCCGTCTGACTTAAGAATTGCAGAACCCTTAATCTTTTCACCGTACCAGGTTGTGAGCTGTACTACGTTGGCAATACCAATCATACCGTCACCACCATCCCAGTCTGGCCACAATGAAAGTGGATAAGCTGGATCGCCGTTAGCGTTTGTTGGGTGAACCTTGCGGAGTTCTACAAATGCTTTCAAAAGATCATCAAGGTTGTTAAGCTCTGGAGCACCAATCTTGTTATACAAATCCCAGCGCAACTGTGGAAGAGAATAAATTCTTTCCTGTGTGAAGGATGTTGGAGAAGTATCCATCATTTCTGTAGGGATACCATAATATTTACCAGCAGAGTTTCCAGGAAGACCTGTATTCAAAGCCTTAATCTGCTTGTCAAATTTCATAAGGTTAGAGCAGCCTGTAATTTTGTCGCTGATATCTTTAATCAAACCTGCTTCAAGACAATCCTGGAACTGAGTAGCTTCAAGAAGAACTATATCACCAAGGTTTCCAGAGCTTGCACGGAGCTGATAGATAGAATCACCTGCAACCTGTGGAGCAATAATGTTAAGCTCAATATTGAATTTGTCCTTAACAACCTTAGCAAACCAACCTGTCTGCATACCCTGATAGTTTGCAGCAACGTCGAAAATTTCAAGAGTCATTGGTGAATTGTCATCAACAGCTTTTGAAGCCTTCTTGCCGTTTCCACAGCTGCACAATAAAGCAGCAGAAACAGCCATCATTGTGATAATCGAAATAATCCTTCCCTTTCTCATCACTTTGATTCCTCCTAATTTTTTGTTTCTTTTTTTATATCAGCCCTTAACTGCGCCAATCA
Organism: Treponema sp.; assembly: GCA_017616165.1. Taxonomy (GTDB): domain Bacteria; phylum Spirochaetota; class Spirochaetia; order Treponematales; family Treponemataceae; genus Treponema_D. The sequence goes on along the minus strand of JAFZYR010000092.1, from coordinate 3,258 downwards.
TAATTCCCTTTGTAAAGTAACGCTGGAAAACAGGATAAACGCAGATAATAGGCAGAACTACAATTACAGATACAGTCATTCGGATAGAGGTTGCAGTCTGAGCATGGGCAAGACTTGCAGCCATAGCCGCAGCCGAAGTACTGTTATTTACAAGCGCCTTAAGCGAGCTTGCCTGATTTATATACTGATACAGAGTAAACTGCAGAGTATAAAGCTTAGGATCTGTTACAAGCAGCAGGGTATCCTGGAAGGAGTTCCACTGGGCAACAGAGGCAAAAATTGCAACCGTTGCAATAATAGGCTTAATAACAGGAATAATAATGCGGAAGAAAATCTGAAGCGTACCCGCACCATCAATTACCGCCGCTTCCTCCAGAGAATCCGGAACGCTTTCTACAAAGGTCTTACACAAAACTATGTAGAACGGCTGAACGGCAACCGGGAAAATATATGCCCAGAAATTATTTGTAAGATGAAGGTTACGCATGGTAATGAACCACGGAATGATTCCCGCATTAAAATACATTGTTGCAACAACAAAGCGATACCAGAACTTTCTCTTCCACAAGGTCTTTTTTGTAAACATGTAGCCAAGAAAACCGGAAACAATTACCGTACAGATTGTTCCTATTACAGTACGCAGAATAGAAACCTTAAACGCATTTACAAGTCCGTTTACCTTCATAACCTGCTTGTAATTGCTAAGGTGAAATTTTAACGGTACAAAAAGAACCTTTCCTCTTTCACTCAAATCGTTGGCACTTACAGAGTTTATCAGAATATAATAGAAAGGATATACGCAGACAAAAGCAAAGAAGGTGTAAATTACGTAGGTAGTTATTGAAATGATATAATCTTCGACAGTCTTTTTATGTAAACCAGCCATTGCCCTTCCCTCCTATATAAGTGTTTCGCCACGAAGCTTTTTAGAAACGGCATTTGTAGCCCACAATAAAATGATGCTTACAAAGGTTTTAAGAATACTGATTGCGGTAGAAAGCGAGTAACCGCCCGAACCCATCGCAAGATTATATACGTACAAATCCAGAACTTCTATTTTTGCCTTGTTAAAGGAGTTGGCAAATACAAAGTACTGCTCCATTCCGTTAGAAAGGAAGTTTGCAAGACTCATCATTACAAGAACAAAGTAGGTAGGAAGAATACTTGGAATTGTGATGTGCCAGATTCTCTGCATGCGCGAAGCACCGTCAATCATGGCAGCTTCAATAAGTGAATCATCAATGCTTGTAATTGCCGCTATATACATAATGGCCGCCCAGCCCGCATTCTTCCAGGTGAGCCAAAGCCATTGTTTAAACCAAATGTGCGACGTGGACTGAAGGAACATAATTGGTTCTTCTATAACACCCATTCGCATTAATATACTGTTTACTGCACCGGTACTGTTGAAAACGCTGTAGGCAATGGCATAAACCAAAACCCAGCTTATAAAGTTAGGAAGTGTCGTTACAGTCTGAACAAATTTCTTGAACGGTACAGACTGAATTTCGTTTAAGAATACAGCAAAGATCATAGGGAACCACGAGAAGAACAGACTAAGTCCACTCATGGCAAAGGTGTTTGTAAGTACCTGTACAAGCTTTTTAAGTTTTACAGGATTTTCCACCATGGAAACAAACCACTTAAAGCCTACAAACTTATCCCAGGACAGCGGGAAAGGAGGCTTGTAATCAAAAAATGCATATACCCAACCGTATAAAGGATAATATGAAAAAACAAGAATGAGCAGCAGAAACGGAACAATGAGAAGAAAATCTGTTATTCTCTGTCTCTTTCTTGGATTTTTAACTTTAAGAAGGTCCATAATCTTCCTCTTTTTTTAATTTTGCCTTTAGTAAATCGTTTAACTAAGCGGTTAGAAAAAGACCCTTTACCAAAAACTGATATGAGTAAATCGTTTTAGTAAAAGGTTTAACTAAGAAAATTATATCACGAGTTTGGCAGATGTCAAATGTTTTTTTGCGGGTATTTGAAACAACCCCTGAAAAATGATATTATATAGGAATACATTTCATTATAGGGGGGCCAGAAAATGGTACCAGTATTAATTAAAGATTTATTATCTACAAAGCCGGAGGGCCAGCAGGTTAAGGTCTGCGGTTGGATCCGTTCGGTTCGTGACTCAAAGGGTCTTGTCTTCATTCAGGTTAACGATGGAAGCTGCTTTGCTAACATTCAGCTTACCTTTGACCGCAATAATCCTTCTAATAATGCAAATGTAAATAATATTGAAGAAACTCTCAAACTTTTGAACACAGGCGCCAGCGTTCGCGCAACAGGAACTCTTATTGAATCTCCTGCAAGCGGACAGGCTGTAGAAGTTACTTTGGAAAGCATTGAGTGCCTCGGAAAGTGTAACCCGGACGAATATCCATTGCAGAAAAACAAGATGTCTATGGAATATCTTCGCGATGTTGCTCATCTTCGTGCACGTACAAACACCTTTGGTGCAGTTTACCGTGTGAGAAACCAGATGGCATTTGCTGTTCATTCTTTCTTCCAGGAAAGAGGCTTCCAGTACATCAACGCACCGGAAATCACCTGCTCTGACTGTGAAGGTGCCGGAGAAATGTTCCAGGTAACAACACTTAGCATGGAGAAGATTGCTGAGATGGGTGTTAAGGCTGGAAATGGCGGAATGAAGCCTGAGGATGCCTGGAAAATTGTTGACTACAAGAAGGACTTTTTTGGAAAGAAGGCTTCGCTTACTGTATCAGGCCAGCTCGAAGCAGAAACTTTGGCAACTGCCTTGAGCCGCGTTTATACCTTTGGACCAACCTTCCGTGCAGAAAATTCAAATACTCCTCGTCACCTTGCTGAGTTCTGGATGATTGAACCGGAAATGGCTTTCTATGATCTGGACGATGACATGGACATTCAGGAGGATTTTGTAAAATATCTTTTGAACTGGGCTTTGACAAAGTGCCGCGAAGACCTGGAATTCTTTGACAAGAGAATCCAGCCTGGCCTTATCGAAAGTCTTACAAAGGTTGCAAATGCAAAGTTCACACGCATAAGTTATACTCAGGCAATTGAAGACCTTGAAAAGGCAGCTGCCAACGGACACAAGTTTGAGTTTAAGCCATACTGGGGCTGCGACATTGCAACAGAACACGAGCGCTATCTTACAGAACAGATTTACAACGGTCCTGTAATGGTATTCAACTATCCAAAGGAAATCAAATCCTTCTATATGAAACAGAATGAGGATGGAAAAACTGTAAAGGCAGTAGACGT
>JAFZYR010000091.1 GCA_017616165.1 Treponema sp. | reverse complement strand
TTTTTCGAAAATATTTTTTGCAAAAAAAGTGTTGACAAACAAAAATTGCTGATGTAGTATTCAATGCATGAAGCGAAAGCGACTTACAGTCCTTTCCAAAAAATAGTCAATTAAATTATGTGATAAAGGCAATGGCGTCTTTAATGGAAGTGGTATTACTTTATCCATTAAAGGCTCTTTTTCTTTTATGCACAAGAATTTTAAGGAGGATTTTTTATTATGTCGTATGTTGATGAGGTACTTGAGAAGATCAAAAAAAGAGACGCTGACCAGCCCGAATTCATCCAGGCTGTAACAGAAGTTCTCGATTCACTTCGTCCCGTTATTGATCAGGATGAAGAAAAGTATCGTAAGCTTGCCATCTTAGAGAGAATCACAGAGCCCGATCGTCAGATCATGTTCAGAGTTCCCTGGGTAGATGACAACGGACAGGTTCAGGTTAACAGAGGTTTCCGTGTACAGTTTAACAACGCAATCGGACCTTACAAGGGAGGTTTAAGACTTCACCCTTCAGTAAACTTAGGTATCATCAAATTCCTTGGTTTCGAGCAGATCTTTAAGAACTCTCTTACAACACTTCCTATCGGTGGTGGTAAAGGTGGTTCAGACTTCGATCCTAAGGGTAAATCAGATCGCGAAATCATGGCTTTCTGTCAGAGCTTTATGACAGAATTAAATAAATACATCGGTGCTGACGAAGACGTTCCCGCTGGTGACATCGGAACAGGCGCAAGAGAAATCGGTTTCATGTTCGGTCAGTACAAGAGAATCAAAGGCTTATACGAAGGCGTTCTTACAGGTAAGGGACTTACATACGGTGGTTCACTTGCAAGAACAGAAGCTACAGGATACGGACTTCTTTATCTTACAGAAGAAATGGTTAAATGCCATGGTGATAAGATGGAAGGTAAGGTTGTAGCAATCTCCGGTTCAGGTAACGTTGCAATCTACGCTTGCCAGAAGGCTCAGCAGTTAGGTGCAAAGGTTGTTACAGTTTCAGATTCCACAGGCTGGATTTATGATCCCGAAGGAATCGATGTTGAACTTCTTAAAGAGGTTAAGGAAGTTAAGAGAGCACGTCTTACAGAATATGCAGCAGCTAAGTCTTCAGCTCAGTACTTTGAGAAGAAGAACGGCGAGCATGGTGTATGGCAGTACAAAGTTGATATCGCTCTTCCTTGTGCTACACAGAACGAGCTCGATATCGAAGATGCTAAGATGCTCGTAGCTAACGGTGTTCAGTATGTTGCAGAAGGTGCTAACATGCCTACAACAATCGAAGCTACTCAGTACTTCCAGGCAAACAACGTTCCTTTCGTAGGCGGCAAGGCTGCTAACGCAGGTGGTGTTGCTACATCAGCTCTTGAAATGAGCCAGAACTCCGAAAGACTTTCATGGAGCTTCGAAGAAGTTGATTCCAAGCTTAAAGGCATCATGGTTGGTATTTACCACAACATCGATGATGCTGCTAAGGAATACGGCATGGAAGGCAACTACGTAGCAGGTGCTAACATCGCAGGCTTCAAGAAAGTAGTTAATGCAATGATTGCACAGGGTGTTTGCTAATCGATAAATAAAAAATTATATACCCATTATAAAAGGCAAAGACGTCTTAAGTGTTTAAAACATTTAAGGCGTCTTTTCTTTTACCCTATAATAAAAAATCCCTAATAAAAAGTATTAAAAATATTTAAAATAAAAAACAAAAATAATAAAACGGAGGAATATAAATATGGCACAGATTAATGATATTTTCGGAAGTCTCGTATTCGACGAGAGAACAATGAAAGCCGTACTTCCGGCAAAGGTATTTGCATCATTAAAGAAAACAATCGACGAGGACACTCCTCTTGATCCGAGCGTTGCAGACGTAGTTGCTCAGGCTATGAAGGAATGG
>JAFZYR010000041.1 GCA_017616165.1 Treponema sp. | reverse complement strand
TAACTATCCAAGAAAAATCCTAGATGGATCAACTCCAGAAATTGAACTTCAAAAATATATGGGTAAAAAATTTAAGATTCCCATATAAAAAATATCACCAGTTTAAGGAAACTGGCGACATTATTATTTACAAGTTACTCTATGCCGGTTACCACAAAAAATAAAGTAGATATTTTTTTTTATGTGTAGTATAATTTTATATCATGAAGAAGGTTTTGATTATTGACAGCCATCAGCTTTTCAGAGATTTTCTGAAGCAGAAATTGTCTGTTGATCAAGTAGAAGTAATTCTTACGCAGGAAAACAGGGACTCTTATCCAAAGATGCTCACGGTTCTTCCAAACTTAATCATCCTTGATATGAGCGAAGACCGTGTAGAAGAAATGGCTTTTCTTGAAAAAAAGATTAACGACCCTAATACTGCAAACATTCCGGTAATCATAACCGGTCCTACTGCAGAAAAAAGCAGCATTGCCTCTCTTGCAAAATACGGTGTAATCAAATACTTTGCAAAGCCTATTCAGTTTGACGTTTTCTTTGAAGCAATTGGCCACGTTCTTCATAATCCGCTTTCGATGGATACAACTCCAAGCGTTCTGGACCTTCACCGCAACAACAGCATTATCTTTATTGAGCTTGCCGTTGGTCTTAACCGTGAAAAAATTGCCCTGCTTCAGTACAAGCTTACCGAAATGATTGAAACCGAGGAAATTGAATCTCCAAAAATCCTCATCATGCTTACAAACCTGGAGCTTACCTTTGTAGACGGCTTTAATCTGGAATTCCTTCTGGATAATATTCTTGCCTGTCCTAAGGTTCACAATAAATACGTAAAGATTCTTTCGCTCAGTCCGTTCCTCAAGGATTTTCTGGATGGACACGAAGCCTACAGCGGCATAGAAATGTCCAACAATCTTCCTAAGGTTTTGAATTCGCTCATTGATACAACAATTACTTCCAGCGTTTCTGACCTTATTACAGACCGCATTCTTACTTCTTCATATATTGATGAAGATTCAAGCTCGGTTGAAACACGATTCTTCTCTGATACCAATTCGGATCCGGAAGCCCTTAAGGCAAATGATGGAACCGTTCTTAATATTGCAATCATCGACAGCGACCTGCAGTCTCTTGCAATGTCCAAGCAGGCCTTTGAAAACTTTGGTGCCAACTGCTCTGTATTCCAGAACGGCAAGGCATTTATGGATTCCTACGCCCCGGAAAAATACAACCTTATCATTCTTGATGTAATTCTTGTAGACAATATGGGACTCAATATCCTCAACAGTCTTAAGAACCGCTTTGATGCTCCACCTGTAATTGTTTACACACAGAGTCTTCAGCGCGACTGGGTTGTAAAAATCCTTAGCTCCGGTGCAAAGAGTTATCTTGTAAAACCGCTTAAGCCTCAGGTGCTTGTTCAGAAATCTCTGGCACTGCTCAAGGGCGACTTTTAATACGGAAAAATTATGACAGACAAAATTAACCTTCATACTCATTCATCGTTCAGCGACGGAAAAAACACTGCCAGGGAACATGTGCTCAGTGCAATTCAAAAGGGCTTTACCGTGCTTGGTTTTTCGGAGCACTGCATTTACCCGCTGGACCCGGCCTTTTATTCTGCTGTGGATTCCAACTGGCATATGACTCCGCAAAAATACAGCGGGTATATCCAGGAGCTCAAGGCTCTCAAAGAGGAATTTGCAGACAGGATTACAATTCTTCTTGGGCTTGAAGCAGACTATTTTAATTCCGCGCAATATGGGCGTGCAGTTCCTGACAAAAAAGCCTACGAGCTGTTTAACCCGGATTTTCTCATCGGCTCGGTTCATTTTATAAGCACACCAAAGGGCTTTTTTACCGTAGACAACAAGCTTGAAGAAGTACAGAAGGCGCTCAACAGCTTTTACACTGACGCAAACGGAAAAATTGACGGCAAGGCTGTGGCCTGTGATTATTTTACTGCAGAGCGCGAAATGCTTCGTAACGGCAGCTTTGAAATTGTGGGCCACCCGGATTTATTAAGACTGCGCAACAGCGTCCTGCATTTTTTTGATGAAAACGAAGGCTGGTACAAGGAGCAGCTCAAGCTTACTGCAAAGGAAATGGCTGCCGCCGGCGTCATAGCAGAAATTAATACCGGAGCAATTGCCCGCGGGCTTATGAATGATGTTTACCCTTCTGAACAGTTTCTGGAATATCTTAAGGAACAGGGTGTGCCGGTTTGCATAAACTCTGATGCGCACAAGGCAGAATTTCTTGATGCAAGCTTTGATTATGCTGCCGTTAAAGCAAAAAGGGCAGGCTATAAAGAAATAACCTACCCTGTTCAAGGAAAATTAATACATATAGGAATATAGATTGCTTCGCCTACGGCTCGCAATGACGTCATTGCGAGAAGCGTCAGCGACGTGGCAATCCACTATCTGTTCTTTCGTTCCTCTGCGCTGGCGCATGGGACGCACATGAGTGCCCAAGGTACAGCTTCGAGTCTTCCCTTTGGAATTTCTTTACCGCATTTAATACAGCGTCCGTATTTGTTCTGATAGATTCTGTCCAGACAGTTGTCTATCTGCTGAAGGCGCTTTGCATCCTGTGAGCCAAGTGCAGTAAGCAGGGTGCGGTCAATTGCATCTGCTGCAACGTCTGCTTCGTCTCCTGATTCAACTGTTTTTACCAGTTCCCTCATATCGTCACTTTGTCCAGCTAAGGACTCAAGAATAGTTTTTCTTTGATTCAACAGCTCTTTCTTCATTTTTTCGATAAAAGCCTGATCCATAATGATTTCTCCCAATTTATGACAACTTTTTAATTTGTGGATTGCTTCGCCTGCGGCTCGCAATGACAGTCATGTTGTCTATTTTTTTTATTTTGTATATACTAATATAAATGCAAAACCGTAAAAACACAAACACTTTTTTGCATTTTAATCAATTTTTTTTACAAAAGGATTTTTAAGGAACCGTATGGCAAAAGAAGAAGCAATTGAAGTAGAAGGAGTAGTAAAGGAAGCTCTTCCAAACACAACCTTCCGTGTTGAATTACAGAACGGACACATGATTTTAGCTCATCTTTCTGGAAAAATGCGCAAGCACTACATCAGAATCGTACCGGGCGACAGCGTAAAGGTAGCCCTCTCTCCTTATGATTTGAACAAGGGAAGAATCATCTTCCGTCAAAAGTAGTTCTATCAAAAATTAATCAAAAAATCATTTAAAACAACTCACAGGAGAATATTATGACTTTATTTGAAGATTTAAAATGGCGTGGTCTTATTAAGGACGTTGCAGGCGAAGAAGCAGATTTACAGAAGGTACTCGACGGAAAGCCATTCGCATTTTATTGGGGAACAGATCCAACAGCAGATTCACTTCATATCGGTCATTATTCTTCTTTGTGTATGGCAAAGCGTCTTGCTAATGCAGGTCATCACCCTATCCTTCTTTGCGGCGGTGCAACAGGCCGTATTGGTGACCCTCGCCCAACAGCAGAACGCGAAATTATTTCTGAAGAAGCAGTAAACAAAAATATCGAAGGAATCCGTGCACAGGTTAAGCGCCTTGTTCCAACAGCAACTCTTGTAGATAACTACGACTGGTGGAAGGGCCGCTCATTCCTAGACACACTCCGCGACATTGGTAAGTACATAAGCTTGAACTACATGCTCGACAAGGATATCATCCGCCGCCGACTTGAAACAGGTATTACCTACGCAGAATTTTCTTACATGATTTTGCAGGGCTTTGACTTTGTTCATCTTTTCCAGGAGCACAATTGTCTTATGCAGGTTGCAGGCTCTGACCAGTGGGGAAACATCACAACCGGTGTAGACCTTATTAAAAAGATGCTCGACGGTCAGGCTTACGCATTCACTATGCCGCTCATTCTTGATGCAACTGGAAAGAAGTTTGGTAAGTCAGAAGGAAACGCACTCTGGATTGATAAAGAAAAGACTGCACCTTACGCAATTTACCAGTACCTCATTAACTCTGATGACTCTAAGGTTCTTGAGTATCTTAAGGTATTTACCTTCCTCAGCAAAGAACAGATTGAAGATATATATGCTCAGCACATGGCAGCTCCTGAAAAGCGCATTGCTCAGAAGACTCTTGCATGGGAAATCGTAAAGGATATTCACGGCAAGGAAGAAGCAGACAATGCAGTTCAGGTAAGTGAAAAGCTTTTTGCTGGTGACTTTAAGGGTCTTGCAGTAAAGGATATCCTTACCGGAATGAAGGGAGTTCCAACCTTTAAGTTTACCGAGGATGCACCGCTTGTTGATGTGCTTGTAAACAACGGAATGGCAAGCTCTAAGCGCGAAGCACGCGAGTTTATCCGCAATAATGCTATCAGTGTAAACGGCGAAATTGTTAATGACGAAGCAGCAATTATCAAAAAGGATATTGCTCTTGAAGGAAAGGTTATTATTTTCCGCCGCGGAAAGAAGAAGTATTATTTAGGTGAGCTCTAGCCCCGACTAAACAATAATTTTAAAGAACGAACAATTCCTCTTATACCGCCGGCCATTAAGGCTATGCAGAGTATTGGTCCTATTGGAATAATGAAGAAAGAAAAACGGAAGGCCCAGACTCCTACTCCAAGCTTTACGATATTGCGGAGAAGCATTGTTAAGAGGCTGCCCTTGTCGTAATGATAGGTGTAGTGGTAACGGTGTGAATAATCGTCTTTGTTTTCGGTTGAACCTGCATATTTTTTCTGCCAGTTTTCGGCTTCGTGCTCCTGATTGTTGTAACCGGAGGCATTTGTAAACCAGCTCCAGAAATCCTGACCCTGTCCAAACGGATCTGCATAACTGCCGGACCACTGTGACTGATACTGTCCATTCTGCTGGCGCTGAGCATATTCTTCATATGGATTAAACGAACCGTTATCATACTGACGGCGCTTGTTTTCATCGCCCAAAACATCGTATGCGGCATTTATTTTTTTGAACATTTCTTCTGCAGCCTTGTCGCCCGGGTTCTGATCCGGATGGTACTTAAATGCGAGCTTGCGGTAGGCCTTCTTTATTTCGTCAGCAGAAGCGGTTTTGGGTACACCAAGAACCTCGTAAAAATCGTTCATACCTTTAAAATAATATATTAACACCAAAAAGGGAAGTAAATTTGTTGTTATTTTTTTGATAAATGAATTATAATTAGACCCTGAAACAAGTTCAGGGTGACGGGTTTGAAAGGGGTGTGTGATGGACATGGGTGATATTCTGGCGCAGTGGGATGCGGTGCAGAGAGATGAAAAGATAAAGGCTCGGGAAAAGGCTAAAAAAGAAAATTCTGTAAGTGGATATGGTAAAAATCCGCAGATTAATCCTATGGAATTCTGGCTCAACCGTTATGGAACTGTAGATAAGGATAAAATTGCAGAGGATACCCAGGAGCGCACACGGCAGCAGGACAGAAGCTATGTACTTAACATGAAGCCGGAGGCTGTGCTGGATTTGCACGGGCTGCATCAGGATGAGGCACATATACAGCTGGAAAGCTTTATTACTAACTGCAAAAGACGCGGACTGCGAAAGGTTTTAATCATTCATGGCAAGGGCATTCACACCCATGGAACAGACCCGGTGCTTGGTGAGGTTGTGCGACGTTTTATAGAAAGTGATTCACGCTGCGGACAGTCGGGACATCCCAAAAACAAGGGCGAAGGTGGAAGCGGTGCTACCTGGATTATACTCAAATAAGCTAGAAATAAGCTAGATAGAAAGAATTTCTTCTTTAAGGCACCAGCCCTCAGTTTCTCCAAAGCGGATAAAATACCAGTTGCCAGACTGCGAAATAATCTGAACACGGTTACCACAAGGCAGCTCGGACTTAACTCCTGCATTGTATTCCGGAATTGAATAAACCTGGCTTCCGGTGGTTATGCCATATTTTTTGGTTCCCAGAACAAAAGCATAAATAAACAAAATCAAAGAACAGATAAGAACTATGCCAAGCCCCACAGCTGCGGCACTTTTTTTGCGCCTTATAAAAAATATAAAAAGCACTACAACGGCACACACCAAGGCTGCAGCAAGATAAATCCACATGAGTGCAAATTCTGTCTGACTGTACGGAAGTCCCCTCTCCTTTTCTGCCTGGACACGCTGCTTACGATTTTTGTACAGCAGCAAAAAGGAATGCTTTTCCTTTGTCCTTAGCTGGGTAATATACAGGGCATCCTCTGCGGTAAGGTCTTCTATACCAACATAGTCGGGCTCCACATAAGAAGCATCAAAGGCATCTAAAAAAAGCGTACTGTTCTGATCTGCCTTAGTATCGCGGGCCTTAAGCACTGTTACCCTGATTGGAGGAACCGTTACTTCTTCACGGTCGCCGCTGTAGGAAATTGCTGTAATCTTAAACTGAGGAAAGGTCATTTCGCCGCTTACGAGGGGAGTCCATTCAAAATCGCTTACAGGAATGAGCTCGTTGGACACCACCTTTTCGCGCTGCTTTATCTGGGTAAACTCGTAGGTCCTGGTCTGTTCAAAAAGCGAATCCTTTGGAATATCCCAGCTAAACTGCAAAAGCTGTATTGCATGACGCAGGCAGACCCTAAAGAATATTTTCTGACCCGCATAAACTGTAAGAGGAACATTCTGGCCGCGGTCTGTAACAATTACACAGGACGGGCGAATATCCTTTGGATTGAGTACAACTGTAACCGGATTAAACTGAATGCGCCTACGCGAATTTTTAATTTTGATTGTGAGGGTCGGCAGTGTGTAAGTTCCTTCCCGCGAAAATGAATACCAGATTTCTATTCTAGTACCGCCTTCGGCCTCCACCTTGCGCAGAGTTTTAAAACTAGCAAAGGGCATTTCGTCCGGCATGGAAACATCAATCTGCCCCGGAAGTGTATACGGAATTTGTGCTTCAAATTTTATGTCGCTGTTTACGTACAGGTCCTGGTTTTCTGCAGGAGTAAGCCTTATAGCCTGAATCATTGCCGTGGTAAGAGTCTGTGCAAAAGCTCCGGAACCACCAGCGGCAAGCCAGACAATTCCGCAGAGCAAAACCTTTAATAATCGTCCGAAAGATTTTGTGCCTGATTTACTTCGCTGTTTTTCCATTGCTTTTGATCATTCTCCTTTATTCGTTCAAAAACTGCTTTTTCCATATCTTTATTGTCACTGCTTTCTTCGGCAGAAGGGGTTGCCTGACTCTGGCTGTGACGCACATTTACTTCTACGCTCTGAATCGAAAGCTCAAGATTTATTTTGGCATCAATTCTTGTGCTGTCCACCTCAAGCGCCTTTTTAAAATATTCAATGGCATGTTCGTAATCTTCATTTTTGTGGGCAATTATTCCGGCATTGTAATAGGCCCCGTAACGAATGCCCTCCGGCGCAGTCTGAACAATTTCAAAATATTTTTCCATTGCCGCTTCGTTTTCGCCAAGCAAAGAATAGGCTGTTCCCAGATCGTAAAGAATATACTGCATGGTAGGACTTTCAATGTCGTTGTTCTTTTCTTTTTCTCTTGCCGAATTGAAAAACGAAACTGCCTTAGAATACTGCTTCTGGGCAACGGCAAAGCTTCCTTTTAAAACGTCGCCGGTGGAATCTGAACAGCCGGTAAGAGTGGCGCAGACAACAAGACACACGCACAAGGCAAATCCAAGCGACGAGGCTTTTTTTACACGGCCAAAATCAAACTCGGTAAAAAGATAACTAAGACTGTAAAACAAAACCGCAAGCAGCAAAAACAGCTTAAAGCGAGGAACAGGCTTTGCTTCGTACGAAACAAACTGATTTCCGCTTTCTTTAATCTGGTTCAAAAGCTTTACGGCAGAGCCCTTTTCCATATAATTCATATACAGAACGTCCGTCTGGTTTTTATAAAAGCCAAGGTTCTTTTTGGCATCTTCAATTGTAGACTGTATTTTTGCAGAACGCAGGGCAGACATTACAGTTGTTGTTCCGTCTCCCGCAAGCACCGGACTTTCTGTTTCGTTTCCAAAGCCGATTATGGTTACGCTGATTCCGGACTTTATGCATTCACTCAAGGCCTGTTTAAGATGATTGTCTGTTTCTTCGCCGTCGGTAAAAACCCAGATTCGCCCGATGCTAGAATAATTTTCTGAGAAGGTTTCTTTTGCCTTTAAGATGCCCTTGCCTATGCTTGAGCCCGGCACTGTCATGAGCGACGGAGACATTACATTCAACAACGAATCAATCATTGAATAATCATCAGTAAGCGGAATGGCGGCAACCCCGTCTCCCTTTGCAAGAACGACAGAAGCACTCACTCCGTTCATACGATTTAAAAGCTGCTTTGAATATTCTGCAGCGGCACGGAGTCTGGTAAGCCCACCCTGGCAGTCCTTGGCAAGCATACTGTTGGAAATATCATAAACAAGACTTACCGCAGCACCGCTTTTCTGAACAGGCACAAGATATGTTCCCCAGTGAATGTCTGCATAAGACAAAAGCAGCATTATAAAGCTGGATGCCAGAAAGGCAGAACGAACAAATAAAATCTTTTTATAGCGGAAGCTCATCATCTCGCGGAGCAGAACCCGCTTAATAAACCAGCCGGCCGCAAAAAGAATGATTGCCCACAAAAGTATTTTTTTATAAAAGCTTTGCGTAACAGTGCGGAAGGTATAATTCTGAACAACATCCTCTGCCTTGGCAACGCTTTCAAAAATCTTTATAAATTCCTCCAGGGACGTTACTTCAAAATAGCGGCCGCCTCCGATGGAAGCAATGCGTCTGAGCCCTGCAGAATTAAAGTTTGAATCAAGATAACCAGCGTATTCCTTTCCGGTAGCGGGGTCTATATATTCAAGCGGAACGGTTCCCTTAGTACCAAGACCAACAACATAAACCGTAATTCCATTAGACGCTGCTAACTGAGCTGCAGTTTCCGGATGAATCTGGCCCGCGTTGTTTTCGCCGTCGGTAAGAAGGATGATTGCGCGCTTTTGTGCACCGGAAGAAACAAGATGGCATACTGCTGTGCTCAGTCCATCCCCTATTGCAGAACCGTTTCCAAGAATACCTACATTTACTTCGTCTATGCGCTTAAGGAAGGTTGTGTGATCACTGGTCGGCGGAACATAAACGCTTGCCTCACTGCCCAGGACAACAAGCCCAAAGCGGGTTCCGTCATGAGCCAGAGCCAGCTGTTTTATAGTAGCCTTTGCAGATTCAAGACGGGTTGTTACTCCTGTATCTCTTGTTCCCATATCGCGGGCGGCCATAGAAGGAGAGGTGTCTACAACAAAAACAATGTCGCTTCCCAATGAGGTGTATACCTTTTCCTGCCTTGTTATTACAGGATCTGCAAGCGCGGCAACTGCACAGACAAAGCCCAGGAACATAATGATGCGTGCAAGGACAGAAATTATTTTTCTTATGCGGCCGTCCCAGCTAAAGGCCTTGCCGTTCCAGTCTGCAAGCACTGCCGAAAAAGTAAGCGGCTTAAAAATCTTAAGAAAGCGCAAAAGGAACAGAAGAGGAATTAAAAGAAAAAGCATAAAGGTTGCCGGGTTTTGAAACTCAAACATTTTTCTTTGGCTCCTCCTCTATTGCGGTAATATCATCTATAAGGTTATTTACAAGCTGAACAAATTCTCCGTCCGCAAAAACAGCAGACTTTGACGCAGAAAAGCGGATGTAGTCTGTGCGAACAAAGGCCCCGATTATATCTTCAAAGGCAGCCTCACGATTTTCTTCTGCAAGGCCACCGGTGGCGCTTTCAAAGGCAAGACTCATTTCGGAGGTAAGCGTTCTGGTAAACGGATACGAAAGCCTTACCTCGAGATATTCGCGCATTATTTTTTGCAGCTGTGTCGAGAGCTCCGAAGGGCTCAGGTCCTGGGAACATAGTCCCTTTAGCTGCTTTACGGCAATTCTTTTGTTGCGTGCATAACGACGGCGAAGCTTAAGATTTTTTGCCCAGAAAATAATGGCCTGACGCTTTACCAAAAGTCTAATAAACACAATGAGCAGAATTACAAAGCCTGCAATTCCTGCATATATTTTATAGGTTGTTCCCGGAAGCAAAAGCGGAGACGCATAGCCCTTGAGCGCCTGTACTCCCTGCTGTTCTACAAGAGAAAGCACTGTAATGTCATCAAAGTGGATTACGCCAATTTCCGGTAGTTCAAAATCGGGAAAGGTAATTTTTCCTGTATGCCATGGGACAAAGCTAAGCACCAGAGTGTAATACCCCTGCCCTGCTTCCTGTATCGTAACCGAAGAAATATCATAAAGTGAAAAGTCAGGCTGGGTAACAAAGCAGTCCATGGAAACATCGCCTGCCTTAACTGCTGCCTCGTGCTTAAACGAACAGCGAAGCTCGGTTCTGTCACCAATGTATACGGATTTTGGAAAAACGGTCTGCTGGGTCTGAAGGTAAATCATTTTTTAGCTCCAAAAACCTGACTCAAAAGAGCCAGAGGATCGTCAGATACATTCATGACATAAGAAAGGATACCGTGCTTAAGGCAGTTTTCCTTCCAGCGCCAGACCATACTTTCGTTGCGGTTTTTCCATTCTTCACGGAAGCGCGAAGACGAGGTTGGCAGCACCATCTTAAGGTCGCTTTCCATATCCTTAAAGGTTACCGAACCAAGCGAAGGCAGCATTCTGTCAAACTCATCGGTAAGACGTATTGCAACAACATCATTTTTCTGCGAAAGCTTTATAAGAGGTGTTTCCCAGTCAGAGCTGCGGAAATCAGAAATAACAAAAACAAGGGACCTTTTGCGCAGGATTTTTGCGGCACCAATGAGCGCGTTTCCAAGCACAGAGCCGTTTACCCGTTCGCTCGGAAGCTTATCCAGATGTGTAAGCAAAAGCATGGTGCGTTCCTTGCCGGACTGAGGCTTGCACGAAAAATGAATCTGGCCGTCAAAAAAAACTGCTCCCACAGGACAACCATTCATTTCGGCAGCAAGCGTTACAAGAGCAGCAAGATTTGCACCGGCCGTATACTTTACGGGATTTTTGTTTCCGCAATCTACAAACATAGAAGCCGAGGTATCCATAACAAGAAAAATCTGCAGCTCGCGTTCTTCTTCAAAAACCTTTACAAAGGGGCGTCCCATTCTGGCAGTAACGTTCCAGTCAATTGAGCGGATATCATCGCCCCGGATATAGTCGCGGACCCCGGAAAACTCAATGCCCTGTCCACGGTAAAGCGAGCGGAAATTTCCGTTCTTCATGCCTTCGGCAAGCGACTGAGACTGGATGCGCAAAAAAGAGGCTTTTTTTACTAAGGATTCGCTGTCAATATAACCCAAGGATTTTTCCCCTCACCACTAATCCGTTACGGTACCGGAATAAAATCAAGGATGCGGCTAATAATTTCGTCGGCACTTACATTGTCTGCAGCAGCCTCGTACGAAAGCACAAGACGATGGCGCAGAACATTATTTGCAACAGCTTTTACATCCTCCGGCAAAACAAAATCGCGGCCGGCAAAAAGGGCATTAACCTTGGCACACTGCAGCATTGCAATGCCCGCACGAGGAGAAGCACCAAAATGAATGTAACGAGTAATGTCACCGGATCTGTTGTCGCGGTGAGCAGAATCCAGACGGTGAGCGGCTTTTTCACCGGAGCCCGTTGCAGCGGCAGGACGTGTGACCGCAAGAATATTTACTATATAATCTACTATTTTATCGTCGCAGGTAATGGCATCGGCAGCCTTGCGCATGTCCAGAAGCTGGGCAGTTGTAAGCACTGTCTGCACAGGAATTGCAGGAGCCTTGCCGCAGGATTTTACAATGAGCTTTTCATTTTCGGCAGCAGGATAATTTACTACGAGCTTCATCAAAAAGCGGTCCAGCTCTGCTTCCGGCAGATTGTAGGTTCCTTCCTGTTCAACAGGGTTCTGGGTAGCAAGCACAAAAAACGGAGAAGGCAGCTTATAGGTTTCTTCTCCAATAGTAACCTGTCGCTCTTCCATTGCTTCGAGCATGGCAGACTGCACCTTGGCAGGAGCACGGTTTATTTCATCTGCAAGAATTACGTTGGCAAAAACCGGGCCCTTGCGCACGCTAAAGGTACCCTTGTTCTGTTCGTAAATTAAGGTACCGGTAACATCGGCAGGCAAAAGGTCTGGTGTAAACTGAATGCGCTTAAAATCCAGTCCAAGAATTTCTGCTATGGTTTTGATTGCAAGAGTTTTTGCAAGACCAGGGACACCTTCTACAAGAACATGTCCGTCTGCAACAAAGGCAGTAAGAATATCATTTACAAGAGAATCCTGCCCTACAAGACGTTTGGCACATTCTGCACGACATTTATTAATAAGTTCTACGTATTTTTCCATGCTGATAATATAACATATTCGTTTTAATTATCAAACACCTTCTTGCGCCATTCGGCTTCATATTCGCTTATTGGAGTTTTGCTGTCGGTGGTAATTGCGTTGATAAGATACGGCTCTACTACAACAGACTTGTAGGAATCCCAGCGCACCGGAAGCTTTTGCGGAACCTTTAAAAGATGAGCCGGCGGAAGATTTGTCAAAAGCTGGTTATAGTAAATAGGGAACACATGCTCGGTTACATCACGCAAGGAAGAAAAGCCGTCTGCAATTCCAAACATTTCGTTGTTCAGCTGCATCTGGATTTTTCGTTCAAGGATTGCCTTCTGATTTTCAGAATTAAAGAACCAGGTAAGGAACTCTGTTGCGCCCTGCTCGTTGCGTGCCTTTTTGTAAATGCCCATCATAGAAAAAGAATCTTCTATAGGAATAAAGTCATCGCCGATAATCCAGCGGTAATCAATATTGAGCTCCTGCGAACGGATATTATTGAACATATCACTGCTGGTTGTATAGGCAAGCAAGGTTCGTCCCGAGGTAACGGCTCTGTAGTCCGGCATAGAAAGATACTTGTAGGCGAAATCCTGTTCCTCCTGAGCCGAACCGTTATTGGTGTTTATCCAGTCGCGCACATAGTTTACAGCATTGCGAAGTCTAAGGTCGTTCCAGGCAACCGCAGTTTTATCCTGATGGAAATCTACGCCGTAAAGCTTGGTTGTAAGATAAAGAAAATCTTCATTCACAGAAGGAATAAAACCAATTTTTGTAAACGCGCCCTTTGCATTTTTTTCGTTATAGCTTAGTCCGATTGATTTTATCTGATTAAGCGAAAGCGTATAGTTTTCTGTAACATAGCTTGAATTGGCAGAATCAAAAATAATTGCAGGAAGGTTAAAGCTTACAGGCAGCAGATACTGAGTTTTACGAACCTTGCCGGCCTCCAGCAGCTGCTCATAAAACATAGAAGAAGAAATTATCTGGCGGTCAAAAAGATAGTCCAGAGATTTAAACTGCTTGTTGGTTTTGTCGGTACGGAGCCACGAGCCTATTACAATATCAGGTGGAAGCTCGTCCTTTGCAGGCGGAAGCTCCTGGGCAGGATTTTCCTTGTATACAATTACAGCATTGCTGCCGGGATGAGTACTGTTAAATAATTCTGTGTACTGGGCAAACTCCGCACACGAAGTCCAGATTACAATGCGCTGCTGCTGTTCTTCATGACAGGAGGAAAAGAAAACACAAAGGGCAAGAACAAGTCCGCCCCAAAAAAGCCTTTTATTCACCAGTTACATAGCCTCAGCTACATTATATATGGCAGAATAAACTTCATCAATCTTTTCTTCATCAATGCTTGAAAAGGCCACGCGCAGGGTGTGGGCATCAATCTGAATAATACCAATTCCTTCCTGAGCAAGAAGCTTTTTGCGGATATCCTCTGCATTACCGGTCTTTACGTTAAAGCTCATAAAGTAGCCTGAATTAAACGGAAGCGGTGTAAGCACAGAAGAAGTGTGAGTATTTACAAATTTACGTACAGCATCATAGCGGCGCTTGAGCATGGCACGCAGCTCTTTTTTCTGAGCATCGTGTGCAGGATCTGCAAGAGCATGAAGCACAAGAGCCTGGCTTGGAGTAGAAGAACAGCTAACCGAAGAACGGATTGCAGACATAAACTTAACCTGAAGTGCTGTAATCTGTTCGTCAGTAAGTCCCTTAGAAGCAAAGGTGATAAAGCCGGTACGGAAGCCCCAGGCAAAATCTTCTTTTGTAGGACCGTCTGCCTTAATTGCAAGAATGTTTTCGTGCATGTCTGCAAAGTATGCAAACAAAGACTGAGGTTCAATATCATCCTCGTAGTTGAGTCCAAAGTAAGCGTCGTCGCTCAGTACAAGCACCTTTGCACCACCTTCTGCAATTTCCTTTACGATACGGCAGATTTCGGCAGCTTCGGATTTTGTAGGACTGTAGCCGCTTGGATTCTGAGGGAAGTTGAGCAAAACGCGAACCGAACCGTATTTTTCGGCATCGGTCTTCATTGCGGCTTCGAGGGCTGCAGTATTAAAAGCGTTTCCGTCAAAGCACTTAAACTGATGGAACTCTGCGTTGCGGCGTGCACAGCAGATAAGCTCGTAGTTATCCCAGCAAGGATCTCCGGCGAGCAGAGGCTTGTCTTCGTCAACAAAAATATCTGCTACATAAGAAAGCACGGCAGTAAGTCCCGGCACCAGAATCGGCAACGAGATTTTTTTACCGGCAAGCGACGGATTTTTTTCTATGATTTTTTCTTTCCACAAATTGCGAAGGTCAGGATTTCCGGCAGTTTTTGCATAGGCAACAGTTTCGCGTGCATTAAAGTCCGGCATAGATTTTTTATAGGAATCCAGCTCTATAGGAGTTCCGCCCGAAACAGCCATGCCAATTGTACCGTTTGCAAGCTTGGCATCCTTGGCAGCTTCTGCACCCTGAGAAATAATTCCATTTGGAAAATAAAGACGGCGGCCCATATCTGACATGAGTGCGTCTACAATAGAGCCCTTTAAGGTCTCGTTCAATTCAATCGCAAGTTTATTCATAATGGTTGATATTATGGTAAAAATGCATGGAATTGTCAATATTTTGCATTTTTATTCAGAAAAATTGTATATTTATGCAGAAAAAAGTGCCGTCTTTAGGCAAGGATTGAAAACAGATCTCCGGCCATTGGCTGTGCTCCAGACAGAATATATGGAGTCTGAAGAGCCTGCTGAAGCTGCTGCTGATAGTTTTTTATGAGAGCGTCTGCACGTTCCGGCGAAACCTCGTTTACAGTTTTTGGAGCTTCGTTTTTAATTGCAGACATGTGTTCGATGAGCGAGTTTAAGATGCGCAGCTTGGAAATAGAAACGCCGTTCTGTCCGCTGCTTGCTGCAACACCCGAAACATGGTCAAAATGAGAATAAAGCAGTACCGACTTGCTTACAGGAACATACAGTTTTCCCATAGCTGCACTGCTTGCCATTGAGCTGCCGTATGAGAATGCATTGATATTTCCGATAGCGGATGTCATATTCTGCCTCCGCTATTATTATCGGAAATGTGCTGGAAAAGATAAGAAAATTATGCGCCTAAAGTATTAATCAAGAATTCAAGAAGTATTCGTCTAAGATTAAAATTTGCAGTTAATTCAGGCACATTATTGTACTTTGGAGGATCTTCTTCAATAAAATCAGCAAGTCTTACTAAAATATTCCATCGTGTTGGACCAAATTCTGATTTGGCAAATTTCTTTTCGCCACCTACAGCAACTTCTACATCTGGAATCTCAACAAGTCCACCTGCACAGCTAATTGTCTGCTTGGTTGTTGTTACAACACAAATTGTAAGTCCTTCATCACCATTATATTTTACATACAACTGAGCATTTTCCATCATACCATCTGCACCAGCAGCAGTACCCGCATCAGCAACTGGTAAATTCTTTATGTCACCATCATACTTATACCAGGTATCATAAGTTTCATCACTAAACATACAACCTGTCAGGGCCATTGTTCCCAACAGAACCGCAGCTGCCAAAAGTACTTTCATTATTTTTTTCATAGTCAAAATCTCCATTTATTAAGTTGTTACAATTGTAAAAGCAAAAGCTACAATCAATAGTTACATTATACTCCATACAAATCTATCTGTCAAAAATTAGTAAAGAGCAGGAACCGGTATAAGCTGGCCCTCTTTTAAGTCCGGCGGCAGGGTGTATTTTCCAAGCGAAAGCCTGTGGAGAGCCTGAACCTCGTTGCCAAGGGCACGGAAAAGGCGGCGCACCTCGTGAAATTTTCCTTCGGTTACGGTTATGCGGCAACGTGTGGGGCTCAAAAATTCAAGCTGTGCGCCGCCGCTTTTTTGTTCCGGTGCTTTTTTTTCTGCAGGAAGCGTTACTCCCAGGGTCGCCATGCGCGTGTATTCACTTTGAACCGGCTCTTCAACGGGAGTCGTCAGGGTTGCTTCATAGGTTTTTGGAATATGATTTTGTGGCCTTGTAAGTGTGTTAGAAAAGCTTCCGTCGTTTGTAAAAAGCAAAAGGCCGCTTGTATTGCAGTCCAGGCGTCCTACAGTGTGCAGCCGCTCTCCTCTTTTTGCATCTTTTACAAGGGACTGCAGCTCCACCGGCAAAAGCTCGTACACAGTTTTATGCGAGTCGGACACCGAAGAACAGACATAGCCGCAGGGCTTGTTCATCATAAGATATATTTTTTTTACAGAAGTTTTTTCCATTATCAGCTCTTTTTTTGCTGGGCCAGGGTGTTGCGCTCCCAGAAAACCCCGTCGGAGTATCCCTGAATTGAATTATCGCTATCGGCCATTTGCAGCCTTTTTGCAGTAAGCAGGGCATATTCTTCGTTGAGCTCTACGGTACACCAGCGGCGTCCAAGCTTTTTGGCAACAACGGCTGTGGTTCCGCTTCCGGCAAACGGGTCAAACACAATGTCTCCCGGTCGGCTGGAAGCAAGAATTAATTTTGCATAAAGCTTTTCCGGCTTTTGTGTCGGATGGTCGGTATTTTCGCTCATGGACCAGAACGGCACGGTTATATCATCCCAAAAGTTAGACGGATAAGTAAGACGGTAGTTGCCGTCATCAGTTTCCTGCCAGTCCTTTGGCTCCCCATCCTTGCGGTAAGGTGCAAGCACCCGGCGCTTTTGCTTTACAGCCTCTACATCAAAATAATAATTTTTGGGGTCGCGCACTGCAAACCATATATCTTCCATTCCGTTTTTCCAGTTGGCTTTGGCCCCCCTGCCCTTTTCGCGCTGCCAGGTTATACGGTTCATTATAGTAAGCTGCTTTTCTATTGCCCGCTGAAGCGCTGACGTACATTTCCAATCACCGCACATATAAAGAGAGCCGTTTGGCTTGAGCTTTGCACAAACCTGTGGCAGCCAGGTTTCAAGATATTCTTCGTAGGCTGCTTCGGTACGAGAAGCAAACTTTGTTCCATTAAAATCCTTTGTAAGATTGTAGGGCGGGTCAATTATAATGAGATCGGCAAAGGCATCGGGCAGCTTTGGGAGTGCCTGCAAAAGGTCTGCGCAAATTGCCGCATTTTCAATTGGAAGTGTCTCGGTTCCTTCTGCAAAAACCAGCTGCTTTTTAAGCTCTGTTTTTTCATCCTGTGAGAGTACAATAGTCCTGTTCATTCCGGCACGAGATTTTTCCATATCAAATACTATAATGTATATTCGGGAAAAATTCTATTTTAAATATTCTGTGATTATTTTTTCCAGATACCTGGTATTAAGAGGAAGTTCCGGAGTTTCTACTGTGGTTATAAGATTGTGCCCGGAATAGATTCCGTTTTGTGCATAGGTACGAAGCTTTTTTACAGTTTTTGATGAATAAACTGAATCATTCATGAGACCAAAATGCTCCCAGATAAATTCCTGACGTGTACGCAGGTTGAGACAAAGAAAATCAGGATACATTGTAAAAGTATGTCCATTATCATTCAGGGTAACTGGATACTCATAGTGATATGGAACACCCATACGTGCAAGAGTGTCTGCAATGAGCATTTCTGATTTGGAACGGACGCGCTCACCTTTGGATGTAAGCAATATTGGCACGTCTGCTGCAAAAGATTTGCATTTGTATTTTTGTGAAAGCCAGGCGTCGGCGTATTGTTCATTGCTTAAGGTGGCGGGAATTATGAGCTCCTGGCGAAGCGGGTGAAAGCTTTTATTGAGGACGTGCGCCGCTTCTTGTGATTTTTCCATTTTTTGCAATTTGGTGAGTGTTGTCTGCAAAAGGCGTATTTCTTTTTTGAGCGATTTTACTAGATGGCGGTTGTAATCTTTTTGAGCAAGCTTTTGTACCAGGTCATGTCTTGCCGCGGTAATGTATGTTCCGCGGGAATCTTCTGGAGTTTGCCTGTGATAATATTGAGTTACTCCGCGACAAGTTTTTTTGTGGTTTTTTGTATAAAACACGGACGAAATAAGGGATTAAGATGCGTTTCGTCCGTGCTAAATGATAAATTGGCGGTATATGCTGGAGTTTTTACAGGAAAAAGGAGAGATTCTGGCCTATTTTGTATATTTAAACACCTCAAAAAATGCGTTTTGGATATGAAAAGCTCGTTTTGCACGGACGAAATACTGTTGATTAAATCGTTTCGTCCGTGCTTTTAATGATTTTGCTTTTTTTCAAAGATAATCACTCATTGTAAAAAAATGTTTAATCTATTATATTGTAGGAACTTAATCTTAAAAAACGCGTTAGGGATTGTAGGGGCGCGCAGCGTTCCGTAGTGATGGGATTGTCGGGTCAAGCCCGACAATGACAGAACGGAGGAATGGAGCGAAAGCGGAACCCCGAAAAGCCCGACCTGAAGCGACCGAAGGGAGCGGAGGGGAACGCCCGAATGGAGATAAATATGTCAGAAACAATGCACGCATTGGAAAAGAACCCTAACTGGAAGGGTCGTCGTGGTCCTGTCGTTCTTGTAATTATGGACGGTGTTGGATATGGTAAATTCGAAGAAGGCGATGCTGTTAAGGCTGCACGCATGAAGTATCTGGACTGGTTTACTGCAAACTGCCCTCATACAAAGCTTAAGGCACACGGAACTGCTGTAGGTCTTCCAAGTGATGATGATATGGGTAACTCTGAGGTTGGACACAATGCTATGGGTTGTGGACGCGTATTTGCTCAGGGTGCTAAGCTTGTAGGTGAGTCAATTGCAAACGGTTCTATGTTTGCTGCAGACACCTGGAAAAAGCTTGTAAAAAACGTAAACGACAAGGGTGCTACCCTCCACTTTATTGGTCTTGTTTCTGACGGAAACGTTCACTCACACATTGATCACCTTAAGGCAATGATTACACAGGCAAGCAAGGATGGAGTTAAAAAGCTCCGCGTACACGCACTGCTCGATGGTCGTGACGTAGATCCAACCTCTGCCTTGAACTATATTACTCCACTTGAAGAATTCCTCGCTGGCTTTGCCGGTGTAGACTATCAGATTGCTTCCGGTGGTGGACGTATGTATATGACTATGGACCGCTACAATGCAGACTGGTCTATGGTAGAACGCGGCTGGAAGGCTCACGTACTTGGTGAAGGCCGTAAGTTTGAAAGCGCAACAAAGGCAATCGAAACCTACCGTGCAGAGGTTCCGGGCGTACTCGACCAGGATATGCATGAGTTCGTTATCGAAAAGGACGGAAAGCCAGTTGGAACAATCGAAGATGGCGACTCAGTTATCTACTTTAACTTCCGCGGTGACCGTGCTTTGGAAATGACACGCGCATTTGAAACACCTGCCGGCGGAGACCTTCCATTTGACCGTGTACGCGTTCCTGCTGTTGAATATGCAGGTATGATGGAATACGACGGTGATGCTCATGTTCCAGCACAGTACCTTGTAAACCCACCAAGCATTGACCGCACAATGGGTGAATATCTTACACAGACAGGCGTAAAGCTTCTTGCAATTTCTGAAACACAGAAGTACGGACACGTAACCTACTTCTTCAACGGAAACAAGCAGGGTAAGTTTGACGAAAAGCTCGAAGATTATATCGAAGTTCCATCTGACGTAGTTCCATTTGAACAGCGCCCATGGATGAAGTGTGCAGAAATTACAGATAAGGTAATTGAAGCAATCAAGAGCGGTAAGTATGACCACATCCGCTTGAACTTCCCTAATGGTGATATGGTTGGACACACTGGTGTATTCAACGCAGTAGTTTGCTCTATGGAAGGCATGGACCTGCAGCTTGGACGCCTTAAGGCAGCAATTGAAGAAGCAGGTGGTATCCTCTGTCTTACAGCTGACCACGGAAACTCAGACGATATGTACGAGCACGGAAAGGACGGCAGCGTAAAGAAGGATGCAGACGGTGAGCCAAAGGCAAAGACTTCTCACTCACTCAACCCTGTTCCTGGAATCATCTACGACCCAGAATACAAGGGGGAATATGACAATACAAAGCTCAACGACGGTCTTGGAATTTCCAGCTGGCCAAGCACACTCATGATGCTCATGGGTTATGTGCCTCCTGCTAATTATGACAAGTCAATGATTAATCTTAAATAGATTGCCACGTCGCTACGCTCCTCGCAATGACAGTCATTGCGAGCGCAGCGCGGCAATCCACATCTTTATAATTCCTGATTACTTTTATACAATTCCTCAGTTGCTATGCGAGCTTTTGCAACAATATCTCCACTCTTTTTTGGGAAGCAATAGTACAGGGTTTTCATATCGCCGATGCAAATCATATCGCCGATTTCGTACCAGTAATAGTCGGAATAAAGGCTGTAGCTGGCGCGTGGACCTTGTTCATAGTGAAGCTTTCCGTCGCAGCCGTCGAGCACAAAGCCTTTGTTGTCGTGCTTTAGTGTGCCCTGCCCTACATGATAGATTGCCTTTGTATTTACCAGCATGTAAATTTCTACAGGAGTATCTATGCAATAGGTGCCGTCGGTAAGCTCCTTGCGTACCATTTCGCGTTCCCAGCGGAACCAGGCGGGAACATTATCAAAGCATTCTCCCTGCAAAGCACCGGTTTCGGTCAGCTCCCATTTTGCACCGCAGCTCATGCACTTAAGTTCAATTCCATGTCCTTCCATTTTTCCTTCGGCTTCACATTTAGGACATTTATACAAAACGCGGTTCAGGTAGTCTGCACGGAACGGCTCTGTAATGCGCACTGCGTTTTCACGCTGCCACTGCCAGTTATCAAAGTTAAACTCCTGGCCAAGAACTGCGTTTAATTCATCAACAGATTTATTCTTTATATCCTCGGGCGACAACAGATATTTGATGTCTGCACTTATATCTACCTTGCGTTTTTGCAGATTGTTATAAAGCGGGTCACGTGCAAAGGCCCCGTAAGTGCGCACCATAACAACAGGAACTCCAAGCAGCTTAAGACATTTTCCAAGGGTTGCAGGAAGCGGAGTTGCAGTGCCGTCAAAGGAATAGCTTGCCTCGGGGTACATGAGGATGGATGTATGCAGCTTTTCCAGGGCATATTTCATATTGCGAACAAGCACAAAATCAGTTACAAATTTATTTGTAGGGATGCAGCCAAGATGACGCATGAGCCAGTTTTTTCCTACAAAGCCGTCGCTGGTACAGACAATGTTCATAGGGCGGTGTGCAAATACAGTCTGGGCAATAAGCAGGTCTGTAAAGCAGGAATGGTTCATAAGAATGAGACACGGCTCGCGCTTGCCAAGCTTTTCCATTCCAATATAGTTTGTCTTAAAGTTAGTTGCCTTAAGCTCTTCCTTTCCAAGCACACGCATAAGCCAGCGCCAGAAAATTCCTGGTTTTACAGGCTTTTGTGATTTTTGAGGCTTGAGTGCGAGCACCTGCTCGTATGATAATTCTTTTACAACTGTTTTCATTTTTTCTTTACACCTTGAAGTAAGTTTAGCATTAGTATAGCCAGTGAGATTATAAATACAAAAGTACTTATCCATTGCGAAACTGAAAGACTACCTATGAAGCCGCGGCCTTCATCATAGCGCAGGTATTCCAGTGCAAAACGAACGACTGAATAAAAAAGCAGATAAATCAGAAAAAAAGGAGCCTGCCTGTTCTTTAAAATAAATGGGAAAATTGAAAAGGCAAATGCAAAAAGCAGCAGCGCTTCTACAAGCTGAACAGGAAAAATACCAGGTCCGCACGGAACATCACTAACAGGATGAGAATAATGAACGGCAAGCAAGCCCTCATAAGGGATTCCATAGCAGCAGCCTGCACAAAAGCAGCCAACGCGTCCCCAGGCATGAATGTACGGAATCACAAAGGCAAAAATATTCAAAAAATCACTAAAGGCAACCCGGGCTATTTTTGTACCTACCAGATAACCAACCAACCCGCCAAGCAGTCCGCCATAAAAAACAAAGCCGCTTTCCACCAAACCGGATTTTACAGGATGACGGAGCATGAGCCAGACAACCTTAAAAAAGCTGGAGAGTGGAAAAGCAGTCAAAAGATAAAGCAGCTTGGCAAATAAAAAAGCAAAGGCTGTAATCACTGCCGAAATTATTATAAAATCATAAATGTTTTTATTGAGCCTGATACACAAAAGTCGTGCCAGTGCACCGCCCGATAAAATACCTGTGACTATACATAGTCCGTAAAGAGGAAGCTTTATAAAACCTAAATCAATAAAGGGAAACGTAGAGCTGCGTCTTTAGATTAATCAAAAACACCAAGGCTGTCTAAAATTCCGGCACTGGTTCCAATACAAGCAAGGCAGGCGATAGTAACAATAAGTCCCCAGCACAGTGCAATAATTCCAAGAATCATACCTGTCCTGGCAGTTTTTTTCTGTTCACCGCCAGACTTCATTCCAATTGCGCCAAAAATTATTGCAAGAATACCGCAAACAGAGCCGATCCAACCCATTCCTGCGGCACCACCACCAATAGCTATTACAAGGGAAACAATTCCCAAAACCAAAGCTGCTGTATGCATAAAAAATCTCCTATGTGTAAAATTATAACACGGAAAATAAAAAAAACATAGCAATTATATTTTGAATAACCGTGCTATATTCTGGTCCACAGTCTGATTAAGAGCCTCAATTGAGATGGAACGAACCTGAGCAATGTAATTAAAAACGTGTTCAACAAGCACAGGGGTATTAGACTGTCCGCGGAAGGGCACCGGTGCAAGATATGGAGCATCAGTTTCGGTAAGCAGACGGTCATCAGGAATATAGCGGATTAAGGCTTCCATCTGTTCGAGCTTGGATTTTTTTGTGTAGGTTATGCCGCCGCCAAGCGCAATATACCAGCCGCGGTCCAAAAATGTGCGGGCTTCTTCTATTCCATAGCTGTAGCAGTGAATTATTCCGTTGTCGTAGCCAATGTTTTTTATGCAGTCCAGAGTGTCCTGGTAAGCGTCGCGGCTATGAACTATTACAGGAAGTCCAAGCTCGCGGGCAAGCTCAATATGTGCTTCAAAAAGCTCACGTTCTCCGCGGTAAATCTGTTCATCAAAATCACTTTCGGTTCTTCCGTCGGCACCGCTTGGGTTCCAGTGATGATCAAGACCGCACTCCCCTATTGCAATAACGTCCGGGGTAACTGAGTCGCGCAAAAGCTTTAGCTGATTCTGGCGGTCCTTTATGCTGTCTATATCGGGCCAGATTCCGGCTGTAAAATACATAAAGCTGCGGGCTTTTTGGGCAAGCTGAGAGTCGGTCATAGCGTTGATGCATTTTTCTACAGCAAGCCTTCTACCTGCAAGGTCACCGGCACGGGTTCCAATATCCAGTCCAAAAAAACAATCGCGCTGTGCCATGGTTGTCAGAACCTGCACGCCGTCTATACCGCGCTCGTCTGTCATCATCTTAAAGTGAAAGTGTGTATCGCTGAACATAAAAAGAGTATAGAAATAAAAAGGAAAAACAACAATATGTATTTTTAAAGATTACACCCAAAAATACATCTTTTACACCCTTGTTTTTTTTGCACAACGGGCGGATACTTAAGGCATAGGTTGCGGGAGACCTTGCACAGGAGGTGTTTTATGATTATCCAATTTTTGCTTTCGTTTTTAGTTATAACCGGAGTCAATGTTCTTTGCATACTTTTAAGCGGAGGTCCCTGGTGGGGGCTTGTGAACGGCTTTGAGCTTCCGGGAATTATTATTATCCTTGCGCTTGTTTTGTTTTTGTCTGGTTATGGAAAAGCTTTTTGTGTGATTTTCTGTTCGCGTTCAAAGTTGAAAAAGCTTAGTCTTGACCAGCTGCGTCAGTCAGAGAAGTCACTGGACTTTGCAATAAGGGCGCTGTTATATATCTGTTTGTTTTTTATGCTTGTGGCCGCTTCTATGTTTTATATTAATTTTGATTACCGCACAACGCTTGGTCCGAACCTGGCAACAATAATTGGTTCTCTGCATTACATGCTTTATCTGGACACAATTTTAATTACTATAAAGAGCAGTCTTAAAAAACAGATAATCAGCTTTATGGCAGAAGAAGGCGAAGTTTTACCAGTTGAAAAAACTTCTGCAAAAAAAGTTGTTCTAAGCATTTTGAAAACTCTTTGTGTGTTAGTTGTGATTATTGCAGTTACCTGGGGAGTTATTTTTTCTCATACAGCTAATATGCAGGATAATTGGAAGCCTTCTTTACTTGCCTTTTTAGATTTAACTTCTGTTTTTTATTTGATTATAGGTGCTGTACCACTCATGTTAGTTTCTGCTAACTTTACGGTTTTTGGAAAGGCGCTGGCAGCAGTTTTTAAGAATAAAAAAATTGCAGTTTCCGAAAAGAAT
Source organism: Treponema sp. (assembly GCA_017616165.1). Lineage (GTDB taxonomy): Bacteria > Spirochaetota > Spirochaetia > Treponematales > Treponemataceae > Treponema_D. Next base: position 4,446 of record JAFZYR010000041.1, on the reverse strand, counting down.
CTTTATGAAAATGCGGTTGCGACTCTTCGCCAGATTCTTCTGTTCATAGGAATTCAGGGAACACTCATCGGATTTATAAGCATCCTTATGAATCTTGAAGATCGTTCAGCTCTTGGGCTGAATATGATGGTTGCCGCAATTGTCACTTATTATGCTATAATTATATGTGCCCTGCTGCTTATTGTAGAGAGCCGTATTCATAAGCTTTGTGAAGAATAAAAATGCTTGCCGATATTACACTTCTGTTTTTGGGAATTGTCGCTGCTCTGGTGGCGACCCTCCTTACAAACAGACACAAAAATAAAAAGCTTTCTCTTGTAAAGGTCCTTTCACAAAGTGCTTTAATCTGGGGCGGCTTCATAACCGTCATCAAGCTGCTTTTGCTCACATATCTGGTGGAGCATGAAGATCCCGCCTTTCTTGTAAAGGTATTTGTGTACTTCCGTCCTCTGCTTTTGGGTGTGCTTATAAAAATTTTCTGCATACCTTTTGAAAAACGCGGAAAAAAAGAAGACGCCGAGGTTACCGTGCAAAACGCCTCCCCTTCTACAGCCAGCGAGCTTCTTTCACGCAGAGAAAAGGAAGTTGCCTTACTTGCTGCCCGCGGTTATACAAACACACAGATTGCCGATGAGCTTTATATTTCTGTAGCTACAGTAAAACGTCATCTTGCCACAATTTTCGAAAAGCTGCAGATTAATTCACGCCGCGAACTGAAGGATATTTTGTAAAAGACCAGTCAGAACCGCTTTTCCGCTTGACTTTTAATTTAGACGCAGTAGACTTGTAATATGTTCTGGATTGGACAAACGCTCATTCTTTTGGGCTTTATATTTCAGATCTGCAATCTCATTATTGATATAAGGTTTATTCTTTATAAAAAGAATTCTATCACCGAAGGAAAAACCCATAACCGTTTTCTTGATCTTTTGATTCTTGGAATGGTGTGTCTGTTTTGTGTTGTATACCTGATAATCTTTTTTAAACAAATACAATCTATCTGGGTGGGCATTCTGCTTTTTGCGGGTGCGTGCTTTGTTACAACAGTTTTGCTTTGGATTTACACGCTCACAAAAGGAATCCGCGAATCTGCATTTTCTATTTCTAAAACCCTGATTGGAATTGTCGAAGCGCGGGACCCTAACTTAAACGGTCACAGCCTCCATGTTCAGGAGCTGGCTTTGCTTATTTATAAATATTTACCTGTAGGAATGCACAAAGGAATAAGTGCCGAAAACCTTAAGTATGCCGCACTTTTTCATGATGTTGGTAAGCTTGGAATTCCCGAAGCAATTTTGAACAAGCCCGGAAAGCTTAATGATGAAGAATGGGAACAGATGCGCCGTCACCCCGAAATTTCTGTAAAGATTTTAAAGCCCCTTTCCTCGTTCGATTTTATTCGCAACTGGATTTTGTACCACCACGAACGCATGGACGGAAAAGGTTACTTAAGTATTCCAAAGGAACAGATTCCTGTTGCCGCCCGCATCATCAGTGTAGCCGACACCTATTCCGCAATTACAATGGCCCGCTCCTACAAGCCAGGCCGCAGCTACGAAGAAGCCATTGCCATCATAAAAGACGTAGCCGGCTCCCAGCTCGATAAAGAAATTGTTGATATTTTCTGTTCAATTCCTAAAGACGAAGTTGAAGGATGTGCGATTCACCTATGAACATTTACGTTGATTTTGATGATTGTTTGTGCGAAACAGCGCGGTATTTTTCTAAGCTCATTGTTGAGCTTTTTGGGCTGGATATTCCTTACGAAAAAATTAAATATTTTAATCTGCAAAAGTCGTTTTCTTTGTCTGATGAAGATTACGAAAAGATGATGATAATTGCACATAAGCCGGAATCGCTTTTGTCTTTTGAAGAAACTCCCGGGGCTGTTAAGACTCTTAATGAATGGCTTGACCAAGGGCATGATGTAAAGATTATAACTGGCCGTGCCTTTGCTGCATACGATGCCTCGCGAACCTGGCTTAATGAGCACGGGCTTGAACGCGTAAACTTATACTGTCTGAATAAATATGGCCGAGACAACTTCTTAAAAGGCAGCACCTTCAGCCTTGAGCTCGAAGACTATTACAAAATGCATTTTGATTATGCTATAGAAGATTCACCAAATGCATTTAAATTTTTTGATCATCTGCCGGACCTTAAGGTTATGGTTTTTGACCGCCCCTGGAATCAGGAGTGTGAATTTCCCAACGCTAATTTCAAACGCTGCATGGACTGGGGAAAAATAAAGGATTTTGTACGGGAAGGAAAGGCCTAATATTTAATTGGAAGAGATAATCTTTCCCATTTCCACGCGCATGTTGTGTTCTTGTGGTCCGTTGTTTGAATAACAGTATCTGTCAAAGCCTATGATTTCAAAACCGTGTTTTTTGTAAAATGAAATTGCCTTGTAGTTAAAGGTTTGTGTTTCCAGGATAACCATTCGGGCGCCTGATTTTTTTGCGTCCTGCAAAATTGCTTCCATGAGCTTTGTGCCAATTCCGCTTCTTCGGTTGGCTCCATCAAACACGCAGATATTTGCAATTACAAAACGGTTGTTCCATTTTTCAAGAAAGCCTTCTACCATGCCAATAAGCTTGTCGTCTTCAAAGGCGCCGTAAGCAACAGGGTCTTCAATCCAGTCCTGCAAAAGATCTTCGTAGATTGTCATTCGCAAAGGCTCGTCGCTCATAACCCATTTTACTTCAAAGCCTTCGTCCGACGGTTCAATAGAGAGAAATCTGTCCGAAAGAATTTCAGCCTGATATTTCTGGCCCTTGTATGTGTTGTAGTCTAATTCTTTAATAATCATTTTTTTCGTGGAAAAACCGCGCTATTCTTTTGCAAGTCTGACTTCAGTAACCATATCAGCGTTTACATATCTGATATTTTTTTTGTCTTCAATTTTGATGAAGTTGTCTTCTACTGCAAGAACTGTTGCAACATAACCACCTAAGCCACCTTCGATATAGATAGTTACTTGTTTTCCAATACATTCCGAAAGCATTTTTGGTGCCATAATTTTTTCTCCTTTTCTTGTTCTTCTTTTAAGTTGTCTGTGTCTTCGTCTCCTGCTATGTATCATAGGAAGATAGATGCAGAGGACAAAAACTATAATGAAATAATACGATGACATATTTAAATGATAGTCTAAAAAAACGGATTTTTCAATAATTTGCTGTTGAGTTACCAGATAAACGGAATAACTCTAAAGCGGACTTTCTGTTTGTATTCTTTGTAGCCTGGCAGGCCTTCTTCCAGAACCTTTTCTTCGTTCTTAATTCTTTTTGCAATAATCGGAAAATACAAAAGCGTAATTGCAAATGAAATAATTGAACCAAGAACAAGCGGCATTGCAAGGAACAAAAACAACGTGCTCATATACATTGGATGACGCACAATTCCATAAAGACCGGTATCAATAACCTTCTGATTTTCCTGAACTTCTATAGTGCGCGAAAGATATGTGTTTTCGCGGAGAACTTCTGCATACAAGATGTAAGCAAGTAAGAAAATGCCGGCGGCGATATAAGAAACCAGGTCCGGCAAAATGATCCATCCAAAACGGAAGTTCAAACCTGCAACAATAAAGGCTGCCAGGAACATTATTCCGCTAAGGGCAATTACGGCCTTCTGCTCTTTTTGTTCTTCCTTTGCATTCAGACGTTTTTTCAAAAGCTCAGGATTTTTGAACATCATTACAATACCGGCTGCAAACATAGGAATAAAAAGTATTCCCAGCAAAAGCCAGGCACCCATAAACCTAAAGCTTCCTGCCGGAACAAAAAGCAAGAGGCCCATCAAAATTACGCCACAAAAAAACTTAGCCAAGGCTAAAAAGAAAAGCTTTGCATTCATGTTTAAATGATACTTTAATGAAAGGGATTTATCAACTTTTTTGTGTCTGATCCGGATAGCTCCAGAATTTTCCTTTGTGAAAGTTTTCATTTCCAAGAGGTTTTGCCGTTAACTTGAAAATAACGCAGCCGTCAGGGCAGACAATTGTTTTTGTGTACTTGCTGTCGCCGCCAAGATTTTCAAGGTCACCACCGCTGCGAATTGCTTCCATTAAAGGGTAAAGCATCATCATTGTTTTAGAGCAGATTCCGTAGCCGTCTTTGTTTACGGGGCAGCCGTAGGTGCAGGTGTATTTATCGCCAGGCTCTTCACCGTTGCGGCAGAAATGTTCTGTGTGGTCCCCGTGCAAAAACCCTGTTACATCAACTGTGAATTCATATTCTTCGTCGTACCATTTTTTCATAAAAGGTCACCTCTTTTTTTAAAGTATATTCTCTTGGGCCATTCCTAAAATTCAATTATTATTTGTGCACCACCAGACGGATTGTTTTGGGCAGTAATCTGTGCGCCTAATAAATCACACAGAGTCTTTGCAATTGAAAGGCCAAGTCCCGAGCCCGATTTATTTGCTTCGTAAGTGTGTGCCTG
>JAFZYR010000040.1 GCA_017616165.1 Treponema sp. | reverse complement strand
CGCGAAGAGGATTTCCAGAACCCTTTTCGATCTAGCAAGCCTTCTTAATAAGAACAGCTGCTGGAGGAGTCTTAAGAATAAATGTGTAAGTTTTGTCCTGGTAAACTGTGATTACAACAGGAATGATGAGTCCGCGTTCCATTGACTTTGTTCGGTCATTGAATTCCTGAACAAACTTAGGTGCGGAAACGCCATGAGGACCAAGTGCCGGACCAATTGGAGGAGCTGGTGTAGCTGCTCCTGCAGGACACTGCAACTTGATAATAGCTGAAACCTTTTTTGTAGCCATTTTTTTCTCCCAATATTGGTGTGTAAGTGCCATATAGGCTGCTTACTAACGAGGTGCCTATGTCCAACGGACCTGCGCCTCTCCCAAAAACAGGATTTATATGATTTGCATTTGGGATGCAAACCCCTGATTTTGCCAAAGAACTTACGCCTTTTCTACCTGAAGGAAAGTAACCTCTACAGGAGTTGGGCGTCCGAAAATCTGAACCTCTACGCTCAGCTTTTCTTTTTCCAGATTTATTTCTTTTATAGTACCTGTAAACGATGCAAATGGACCGTCTGTAATCTTAACAGCGTCGCCCACATTAAAGGACTGACGTACATGTACTGGTTTTTCACCCTTAATAACACCGGATTTCTGAAGCAGATTCTTTGCTTCATCAGCTGTAATAGGAAGCGGGCGGTTATTGCGGCTAACGTTTCCTACAAAGCCTGTAACACCCTGAATTTTATAAAGCTTAGCACAGGTGTCCTTCCAGCCGATTTCCGGAAGATCCATTTCGAGCATAATGTAGCCCGGAAGGAATTTATTATTGCGTGTCTTTTTCTTGCCGTCCTTGATTTCTACAATTTCTTCCATTGGAACACGAACATCAAGAACTACATCAGAACTGATTTCCTGTTTTTCAATAAGAGAACGGATGGATCTTTCGATTTTTCCTTCGTATCCGGTGTAAGTATGAAGAATATACCAGCATCTAGACATCTGCTTTACGTCCTATCTTAAGATTAAACGGAACAACTCAGAAAAGCCCAAATCAAGCAATCCAAGAATGATAGCAACAATGAAGGTAGAAATGATTACAACCTTAATAGAAGAAAGTACGTCTGCCTTTGTTGGCCATACAACCTTCTTTAATTCTGCTCTACTTTCTTTGAAAAATTGAAATACTTTTGCCATAACATCTTTCCTTTTATCAGGGCAGGCAGGACTTGAACCCACGACAGGCGGTTTTGGAGACCGCTGCTCTACCAACTGAACTACTGCCCTATATATTTAAACTGACCTGAAACAGATCAGCAAATACCAAAATTATTTTGCCTTTGTTTCTTTATGAAGAACACTCTTTTTGCACCATGGGCAATACTTGTTCTTTTCAAGCTTCCCAGTGATGTTCTTGCGGTTCTTGTAAGTAGTATAGTTCTTTCTCTTGCACTCTGTGCACTGCAAAGCAATGATTTCTACCGAACCCTTTTTCTTGCTAGCCATATATAACTCCTAAAAAAAATCACTTAAAATTGTTTTCTAAAAGCCCATGTGCAGAATCGAACTGCAGACCTCCACATTACCGATGTGGTGCTCTACCAACTGAGCTACATGGGCAATTGCAGTATTCTCCACAAAAACAGAAAACGTGCGTCTAATAACTATAAAGAAACAAAAAGATTATGTCAATAGTGGAAAGTCAAAATAATGTATTTGCAACGAGCTCTAATTTATAAAAAGAAATTCATATAAAAGGGCTCCCAGTCACAAAACGGAGGCCAAAACCGCTGGCTAGCCTGCTTGACGCTGTTTGTTGCAAAGGAACTATTGACTGCCGCTGCGCGGCATCAACAAACAGAGTCATTTTGTCCCCCGCTTTGTTCCCTCGCGCCAATTTATTCTATAATTATATATATAACTATAACACACTTACATTTTCTTTTACTTTCTTATATATTATTTATAATAAAGGGTGCGTATGACAAATATTGATAAACTTGTTGATGGAATTATTGACTCTTATGAAAAGTATGGGCTGGTGAACCGTAGCGATGCGGAAAACTTTCCTAACAGGCAGACTGTAGTTTCTATTCTGAGCGATGTGCAGTCGCTTATTTTTCCGGGCTTCAGGACAGAAGAAGATATTGATCCTGTAAACATACGTTATATTACCGGACAAAAGGTTAACAGCATCATTGCCAAGCTTACAAAGGAAATTCAAAAGGCTCTTATTTACACCATGACAAATACAAAGGGCTCTGCCGACAATATTCAGCAGTCACATTGCTTTGCCCTGGCAGAAAAGACTGCGCTTGCCCTTATAGAAGAACTGCCCGAAATCCGACGTAAGGTTCAGCTGGATACAATTGCTGCCTTTAACGGTGACCCTGCTGCCAAGAGCAACGAGGAAGTAATTCTTTCTTACCCGGGGCTCGAAGCAATTGCCGTCCATAGAATTGCGCATTTTCTTTATAAAAACGGAGTGCCTATTATTCCGCGCATTATGAGTGAACACATCCATGGCAAAACCGGTGTAGATATTCACCCGGGTGCAACCATTGGCGAATCCTTCTTTATTGATCACGCTACAGGTGTTGTAATTGGAGAAACCACAATTATTGGAAATAATGTAAAGATTTATCAGGGCGTAACCCTTGGGGCTTTGAGTGTGAAAAAATCCCTGCAGGACAAAAAGCGCCATCCTACTATAGAAGACGACGTAACAATTTACGCCGGTGCAACCATCCTTGGCGGAGATACCGTCATAGGAAAGGGCTGCACCATTGGCGGCAACACCTGGATTACCCAGTCTGTTCCCGCAGGGTCGGTGGTTACCATTTAGAAAGTTTGAAAACGAACATATCCCGGTAAGCCGGTTGTTTTGTATGTCGCAGGACATCCAAAATAAAGCTGATTAGGCCATCTCTTGTTCTCTACCAGAGAAGTCTTTTCGCCAACCATAAAGTAGTAAGTTTCGCCTGATGTAAGGTTAATATTCTTGTCTTCAAGCTCTATGATAATTGAAATAACACCTAAAGAATCCTGTTCATAAACTACCGGCGCCTTTGTCTTAACAATATTAAAATACCTGTCGGCAATGACAAAGCCGTTATAAGTCTTTAAACGGAATAACTGTGGTGAATTTTTGTAAATATTACTGATTGAAACAATTACATAATTACTATATTTAGTATAGCTAAGAAGTCCATTACTATAAGTCTGGTAAGTCTCAAAGGTCGGATTATCTACCGGTGTCCAGGTTTCTGCACCAGAAACACTGTTATCTGGCATTCCAAGGATGTAAGACTTTTCGTTGTACAAGGTAGTCCAGGTTTTAATTTGATTTGTTGCAACATCCAGTTCATCCTTATTATCATTCCAGCTCATTCTTGGTGTATGTCCATAAAAATCCTTTGCTTCGGGCCATTCAAGAGAATTATTAGACTTTCTTTTTACATAGTATTTTGTACCATATTCAAGAGCGGCAGTCTTAGATTTATATGTAACTCCATCATCCTGCAATTCCCAGCTCATAGGAGTTTCTATCCATTTGTCGGCACCAATTGGAAGAGTACAGAATACATACATGTTATTGAGTGCGGCTTTTAAGGCTTCTGTGGTTGCATATACCTTTGTTCCGTCAGCCTTTTCTTTTCTACCTGTAGATAACAAACTGGTGTCATAAATTAAAACACCGGTCTTATAAGAATTTGCGTCAAGTTCATTTGAAACACCTAAGCTGGCTTTATAACCAAAGGTTGGAGCAAAGTTTTCGCCATAGGTCGGGCCATTCCAGTTTAAAGAAGTAATACCTGTACCTGTAACACCGATATAGCTTACAAAGCTGTCTGATTCTTCACCGCACTTTTTGTTGCCGTTGCCGTTAAGAACCATAACTCCGGTTTTTTCCTTGAGCTTTGTTGCATCTGCCATTAAAGCAATATAATCGTTTGTTACAGACGAAGCATCCAGATAATAATATACGGTTGTAAGAATATAGTCCCCGTCAAAACCGTAATCATCAGTGTCTTTATCCACATCAATCTTTCTGAGGGTTTTAGGCAGAACTGCACCTCTTACAGGTGCAAAGTTTTTATCTGCAGGGTCGCTCAAAACATAAAAATTAAGGGCATTTTCAATTGATTTATCATCAAGCTTTGCCTTGCTTGCAATGGTAACATATACTTCGGCTTTGTCTTCGGCAGTTATGCTGCTTTCATAATCGACAATTGAGCCCGGCTCAGAAACAGCTTCTGTAGCTTTATAGCTGTTTGCTTCCTTACCCTTAAAGCTTGTAGTTGTACCGTTAAACTTACAGCCTGCAAGAGCTGTGGCAGCAGCCAGCAGAACGGCAGCCGCTTTTATATATTTATTTAATTTCATAATGTGTCACCTCCTTTAATTAGAATTTAACAGAGAACATGATCTTGAATGTAGAAGTCAAAAGACCCGGTGAAAGAAGACCAAAAACAGTAAGACCTGTAGCTGTATCAAAGGCAGCTGAATAAGCCATATCGAGTGTTACCTTTTTGTTGATAAACCAGGTTGCTCCGATGTTTAATTCAGTATCTCCAGCCTTGGCAACATCAAAATCTGTTGTTTTTGATTCTCCGGCTGTGGTGGCATCATTTGCTGCTGCTCCATCTCTTGTAAAGTAATCTGTCTGGTTCTTTGTTACAGTCTTACCACCGGCAGCATTTGTTGATTCTGCGTACTGAGAAGTTACAAAAGTCTGATTTGTTGTTTTTGCCGAAACCCAGGTAAGCTTTGTAGGATTCCACTTAACACCAAGATTAAGATTGAATTTTTCAGGCTTTACCTGATAAACAACGGCAAGAGCAGTGTTGATTTCTGCTGTTGTAGTAATGCTGTCTGTAAGCTGTGTAATTGTTGTAGGACTAAGACTTCCATTTACAGATACATTTTTTGTGTATTCTTTTGTTGTAGTTTTGGTTTCTTTATCATAAGTTGTTGTTTCGGTTATTTCAGTTGTAGTGTAATACTTGTCGCCCGGAGTATTGTTTACGGTAACAACAGCACCTGCGCTGGCTTTTACTCTTACACGTTCACCAACATCAAAATCAAAAACAAAAACAGGTTTAAGGATATTCTTCCACTGGAATCTGTCTTCGGCATTCTTATAATCATAAGTTGTTGTTGTAACCGTAGTTTCCTTATGAGCCATAGTATCTTCGAGATTAGTTGTTACAGTCTTATAATCTCTAAAGCCAAACTTACACCAGAAGCTTTCGCCAAGAATAAACTTTGTAGACATTCCGCCAAGATCCGGGAGACTGAGTCCCATTTCTCCGGCAACTGTCGGGGCAAAGCGGTTTGTATTCTGCTTTTGCTTAGAATTCTTATCAGTTGCGCCGGTGTAAAATGGTACACCATTCTGGTTTGCTACATAGTCAACTTTTTTAGTATAAAAGCTTGAATCCCAGTCAATTTCAAACTGATTAAGCTGGAAGTACAGGTCGGAATCTCCAATGCCGTACGAACCAATACCCTTAAAGTTTGCACCAAAGATGTTATCTGCCTTATAGCGGCTTATCTTTGTCGTAGTATTTGTATTATAAGCTTTATCGTGTTCTTCGTCGGTCTGGACCTGCTTACCAAAATTACCGGCAGCAGTTGTATCTTTTACCTTCCAGTATGACTGAACACCCCAGTCGTCGTTTGCAAAAGAAATATAAAGCTCGTTGTTTATGGCATTTGCATTATTTCTTGTTGTGTAGGTATCAGATGTTACATCAACATAATCTGTGTTAATACCGTCGGCGGCAACTGCATCGTTGGTAACAGTCTGAGTCTTTTTGATATCAGCAAAGAAATCACCGGTATCATAAACAGACCACCAGAGGTCTCCAAGAAATGCTCCGGCACCAATACTAAAGTTGTAGGTTGCAGTATCGTCAAAGGCTCCCAGTACCAACCCCTTTACATCTTCGTCTTTCAGGCCCCAGGCAAGATTGTCTACTGTTTCGTCTTCAAAAAGTCCGTTGGTTGTGGTCTTTAAGAAGGAAGCAGGCTCGGCTGCAAACAGGGACGATGAAAAACAAACCAAAACAGCGGCAATGGCTGCTTTAACCATTTTTTTCATAGTATCTCCTTGTGGGAGGATTCGAGATTTTTAAAGCTGGCTTGAAATCAGATTTGTTTTGAGATTTGAATTTTTTACTTTTTTAATCCTTAAAACTTTTTTTACTGATTTACAAAAACTTTTTTAAAAAGAATCTCCCTCTTTTTATACCCTTAAGTATGACGCCCACCCCCGCCACTGTCAAGAAAAAACCCCAATTTTAAAGAAATTTAAGGAAAATCCCCTATGTATTACACCATTGTTTTACGAGTTTTGCCGGTTTTTGCGAAGCAAACAAGCAGGCACATCTATGCGAGTTTTTGCGGTTTTTTGCGAAGCAAAAAATGCGAGCCTTTTGCGAGCATACGAGAAATAGCTTAACGGAGTTTTTCCGATTTTTTTGCGAAGCAAAAAAACACGAGCCTTCGCGAGTGAGGAAAATACTCCTAAAATAAAAGAGGCTGTCCTATGGACAGCCTCTTTTATTTACGGCTCTTGCTGGGCTTGAACCAGCGACACACGGATTAACAGTCCGTTGCTCTACCGACTGAGCTAAAGAACCATACATTCGTTGCGAATGTGAATATTATATTATATAATTAAGAAAATAATGTCAAGACTTGCGGTGACAAAACGGCCGGTATGAATTTCAAAGACGAGCTAAGAAAAACAATAAAAACTCTGTGTTCTCAAAACCGCGGAAAGCTTGCGGAACAAAGCCGGCAGATTTGCAGCCGCATTCTTTCTTCCCCTCAATACAAAAATGCAGACCAGATTTTTGCATACATGGCACTTTGGGACGAGGTTGACCTTTCTGACGTAATACAGGCCGCCCTGCAGGAAGGGAAAAAAGCCGCAGTTCCAAAAATTACCGACCTTCAAAAGGGGCTCATGCAGTTTTATTACCTTAATCCCGTATCAAACGGAGACGCACAAAATCAGACAAAAAAAGGAAGCCTTGGTATAGAAGAGCCCGACGAAGCAGTTTTACAAACTGCAGATGTAACACAGGCAAAAAACACACTTATACTTGTTCCTGGACGTGCCTTTACAAAAAACGGCGACAGGCTTGGACGGGGAAAAGGCTTTTATGACATATTTTTGAGCGGACTTGAACAAAACAAGGCGTCCGGTACACAAATCACAAAGGCCGGAGTTTGTTTTTCGTTTCAGTTAGTAGATAATATTCCTGTCACTGCCAGCGACATAATAATGGATTTTATTTTTTAAGGCTTCTATGCGCTCAAGACTCTGGTCTATGCGTTCTTCGCTTATGCGGCCGTCCTGTACTGCAGCAAGCACTCCTTCAAAGGCCTGAACATAATCAAACGGCATAAGAAGAATATCTGCTCCGGCCTCCAGCGCCTTTATACACGCTGCGGCAGAATCATACTCATTGCTTACCGCACGCATTTCAAGGGCATCGGTAATTATAATTCCGTTAAAGCCAAGCTGTTCGCGCAATATTTGGGTAAGCATAACATCAGACAGACTGCTCGGCTCCTTGCTGCCTGTTACCTTTGGCACAGCAATATGCGCGCTCATTATCATGTCGGCACCATTTTGAATACCAATTTTAAATGGTAAAAGCTCTGCCTTTCCCAGCTGCTCCAGAGTTTTATCAAGCTCTACATATCCAAGATGGGAGTCTGTTTTTGTATCTCCGTGCCCCGGGAAATGCTTAAGGCAGCCCTGCACTCCCCTCTGTTCAAGTCCTTGTAAAAAGGCACTGCAAAGGTTTCCGGCAATTACAGGATCCGAAGAAAAGGCTCTGTCTCCGATTACCGTGTTATCAGGATTTGTATTTACATCTGCAACGGGTGCAAAATCTACATCTATTCCATAGCGACGAAGATAAGTGCCTATAGAAAGTCCGCACTCCAGGGCAAGCTCCTGGTTTGCCGTATCTCCAATTACCTGCATGCTTTCGTATTTTGGTACATCAAAGGCATCGTTATTTGCAATGCGTGCAACACGGCCGCCCTCTTCGTCTATGCAGACTAAAGGATAATTGCTTCCAAGTGAATGAATGGCATCTGTAAAGGCTGTAAGCTGCTGCGGGTTTTCAATATTACGGTAAAAAAGCACAATTCCGCCTGCAGGGTACTGATTGTAAAAATCCTGCATTGCAGAGGTAATCTGGCGGGAACCTGCAATCTGCCCTTCGTAAATCTGCTGGGGAGTGAGCGTTGTATCCAGATATTCCGGACGTATTACAAAAAGCTGTCCCACCTTATGGCGCAGAGGAAGCTCCTTAAGATTATAGGCAGGTTTTACTTCCGGCTGTATAAATCCTTTTTCCTTTTTGCCTGTAAGAACACAGGAGGTTGCAAGGAGGAGAATAAGGATTATAAGCAGGGAGTGTTTTTTCATGAAATTACATGGAATTGAAACTGTGGATTGCCACGCCCTGCGGGCTCGCAATGACATATTGTAGCTGTGCTCGCAATGACATATTGTAGCCGGGATCGCAATGACGTGGCATCCGGGGGAAACTATTTTACAAGAATAAATTCTACGCGGCGGTTCTTCCAGTTGTTGTCGGTATCCTTTGGATTAACAACAGGCTTTGTACCACCAAGACCTTCGGTTGTAATGTTTGAACGGCTTACACCCTTCTTAACAAGATATTCCTTAATAGCTTCGGCACGTTCCTGAGAAAGAGGTCCGAGAGCCCTACCCCAGTCACGTGGATTATCAATTGTCTCTTCGTCAAGGTTATCAGAAACGCGGTTTGCGTGTCCCTGGATTGTTACCTTGTAATCAGAGAACTTCTTGAGAATCTCAGCAATACGGTTAAGAATTTCTATGTTCTTTGCAACCTGCTCTGCGTTAAGCTTAGAGTTAGCGGTCTGGAAGTTAGAAGCATCAGATTCAAAGATAATAGAAGGAACTGCCATCTTAAGAACGTTTCCTTCGCGGATTACGAGTACATCTACCGGAATCTTGCCTTCTACGCGGCTTGTCATTCCAAGGTTGTCTGTTACTGTAAAGGTATATGGATAGTCCATAGCAGACTGAACGCGTTCTGCATTTCCCTTAGAATCCTTCTGAACATTACTCAAACCATCCCAGATAATGCGCTCTGTAATCTGGCTCTTTCCTTCTGTCTTCCAGAAGGCCTTGCCCTTAGGATCATTAATTACAAAGGACCAGTTCTTTACCTTTGCCTTGGTGTTTCCGGTAAGCTTGATGAACAGGTCATCATCAATACCGTCGTTATCAGGGCTAAAGTATTCCGGTGCAGTCTGAACCATAAGCTGTGGAGGTGTTGCAGTACAGATAAATGGAGAAGAAACAGCATTTACTCTGTTACCCTTAAGATATACAACATTAAGAGTTCCGGTAAAGGTTCCTTCGCATACGTTGCCGTTTGCATCAGCACCGTTCCAGTTTATGTTTGCAGGAAGATTTGCACTGTCCTTGTTAGAAAGTGAGAATACAGAGGTTCCGTCTTCGCGGCGGATGTCAAAGTTCCATGAAAGCAGATCTTCTTTTACAGTAGTGCGGATTTCGAAGCTCTGTGTATCCAGGTACTTGTCGTTGTTTGGAGAAATACCCTCGTGCTCTGCAGTAAGGTAAATCTTTGTTTCGCGGTTATCGAGTACAAGTCCGTTAAGATCTGTGCTAAAGCTGTTGCCGGCATCATCAGTACAGAAAATTACCATGCTGTACTTTCCGTTTGCAGCAATGTTACCAGACTCATCGGTACCATCCCATACTACGCTTGTCTTTGAACCGCTCCAGGTATATTTCTTTACGCTCTTGCCCTTTGAATCGCGAACATCGGCAGTCCAGAGCTTTTCGGCAGTAGCGTTAGAAAGCTTAACAGTGATGTTATCCTGATTTCCATCGTTATCCGGAGAGAAATAAGTCCATGGAAGCTCCCATTCAAGAGCAGGGAACTTTGTATCAAGCTCAAATTCCTGTGTAGCAGCAGCGGCACTAGAACCATTGGCAGCAACTACAGAAAGCTGTGCAGAATAGAAGCCGTCTGAACAGCGAGTATTGTCGTTGTCGTTTCCGTTCCAGCTAAAGCTTGCAGGGAGCTTTTTGTTTTCTTTCTTTGAGTAAACTACCTTTCCGCTCTTGTCCTTGATGCTGAATTCATAAGAAGCAACATCCTTTGTCTGAGTTACAGGAGTAAAGGTAATTGTATCTTTGATTTTGTTTCCATTTGGAGAGAAGGCTGTATCTGTCATAGCAAGCAAAAGCTGTGTCTCTGTTGTATCAAAGGTTACAAGGTCTGCAGAGCGAGCTTCGCCGGCATTTCCAGCCATATCGGTTGCAGTAAGAACCAGAACATACTGTCCCTTTTCTGCAATTCCACCCTTGTCGTTAATACCGTTCCAGGTGATTGACTCCGGAGGATATTCGCCAAGGTCATAGGTTTTTACGATTGTTGCACCGTCTGCAGAACGGATTTCTGCCTTCCAGGAAGGAACAGGAGAACCGCTTGATGGTGTAATCATAATAGTATACTTTACGTCTGCCTTTGAACCGGCACCAAATACCTTGTCGGAAGCACGAATCTGTGCGGCAGGCTTTTCGGTATCAAGAACAAATACAGGAGAAGATATTTTTGCAGGAACATAACCGTTAAGATATTTAGCAGTTACATAAGCCTGGTATTCTCCGTCCTTGAGTGTCTTACCCTTGTCGTCAGTTCCGTCAATTACGATTGTTGAAGGAGGAACTGCGCCCTTGTTATTGTTGTTGAAAGACTTAACAACAGAGCCGCTCTTGTCTACAATTCCAACCTCCCATTCTGTAAGCTTGTTTCCACTCTTTTCTTCCGGAACCGGAATTGTTACGTTAAGAGTAATTGTCTTGAGCTTGCTGTCTGTTCCCGGAGAAAAATAGCGTGAACCGTCAATGTAAATATTTGTTGCAGGCTTTTCGGCAGAATAGATGATGTTTGTAATGCCTGCTGCAGAAGAAACGTTACCTGCACGGTCTGTTGCACTGATTTCGTAAGAGTAAACTCCATCAGGAACTACAGATTCGTCATCGGCAATACCGCGCCAGCTGAATTCTGCAGGCTCTGCATTTGTCCACTTGTAGGTGCGTACGATTGTTCCGTCAACTGCCTTGAAAACACCAAGCCATTCATCTTCTACAGAACCGCTCTGTGTAATCTTAAGGGCTGCCTTGGCACCTTCACCAAAAATCTTATCAGAAGGTTGCTTAAGTTCAATTTCCGGAGCAACTGTATCTACAACAACTGTGTAATCCTGTGTGCGTCCAACGTTGCCGTTATCGTCTGTTGCAGTTACATAGTAGGTATAAACTCCATCAGGAGCTGTTTCACCATTGTTCATTGCACCGTTCCAGGTAATAGATTCCGGAATTGGAACTCCTTCCTTTTTAGAAAAAAGCTGCTTAAAGAAGGATTTAAATCCAAGCTTTGCAGGAAGTGCTACCTTGTTTTCGATTGTACGTACAACTTCGCCGCTTTCGTTTGTAATTACAAGGCTCCAGCCCTGTACATAACGCTTGTCCGAAATGTTCAACGGAATTACAAGCTCATCCTGAACACCGTCGTTATTTGGAGAAATGTATTTTTCCTTTGCAAAACCAAGTCCGGCACAAAGAGCCAGAATTGTAATGATTGAAACAAATCTTAATTTTCTCATTTTGCATCTCCTACAACAGGGATTGTCTGAACCTCTGCTGGTTTTTCGTCTTCTTCATCAAGCCAGAGCTTAATAACAGGAGGTGTTTCATCCTTAAGACCAAGGTTTACATCAACACCGGCAGAAACAGCATTTACTGTTTTGTTGAACTGCTTCCAGGCAACAGAGGCAGACATTTCACTCTGACTCCAGCCGTTTTTCTGAAGGTAGTCATTGTTCTTTACATCAAAGGTAAAACGGAAGCTAAGTCCTACAGAAGGCATTACATTCTTTACTCCGCAGGCAAGCTCGGCTACGTTGATTTTTTCTGCAACGCTTATAAAGAGCATGTCCTTTACAGAAAACTGAAGTCCCAAATCTGCAATTACGTTCATAAAGGCAGGGAGTGTAAGATCAAAGGAAGCACCCAGCTTGATTATGTCGTTAGAAACTAAAGTTCCGGCAGCACCGGCTTTAACTGTTGCAATCATAGGAAGTGTTGCAGTTCCCTTTTCGGCACCCTTAATTCCGACCATTGTTGTTTTGCTAAAGTTTTTACCAAGGTTCAAAATAGAAGCACCGTAGCGGAAATCCTTAACAAAGCCAAGGTCACCGTAGGTATAAACAAAACCAAGATTTGCAGAAATACCCCAGTCGGTATCGGCACCCCAGAAGATTCCTGAATTAAGGCCTATACCCAAAGTAAGCTTGTCGGTAATTTCCTTTGCAAGACCAAGCTTAAGGTCAAAGCTGTTTCCCAGATACATTTCTTTAAAAGGAACCATTGTTCCGTTCAAATATCCGCTGAAAACAAAGCGCTTTGTAGGAATAAGAATACCACCCTGGAAAGCGTTTCCATAGCGCATGGAATTTTCTTTGTTTGTAGAAATAAGTCCTGTGTAAGCAAGGTTTAAATCTACACGCTGTTCCTTAGCTGTCAAAGCCGGATTTACAATAATTGATTCCGGACTTGCGTAGAACAAACCGCCGCCAACAACTGAAGAAGCATTTGCAAGCTGTCTTGGACTTGAAAGTTCAAAAATGTCATCGCCGTAAACAGGCGGATTGTAAGCACTTGCAGCAGACAGCATTAAACCAAAAACTGCCACTGCACATAAAAGTTTTTTCATCATATACTCCTTAGTATATAAAAATCATAAAAGACAATTTTGTAATTAACATAATATTATAAAACATATTGTTTTTTTGTGCCATATCTTAATATATGTTGTATAATAGGAGCAGGAGCTTTCCATGAAACATAGGATAAAATTACCTGTTCTGGCTGTTGAACTGATAATTGCGACTCTTTTATTCGGAATTCTTATGACCATTGTAAATAGTCTTACCGGTTACGGGGAATTCAAAAAGGAGCTCGAAAACCTGTACGGAGACATTACAATTCAGCTTGCAAAAACCGGCGCAAGCTATATTCATACAGACAGCATTAACTATTGGATTAAGCATGGCCCGGATGAGGAATGGGAAGAAACAAACCAGAAGCTTGATACCCTTACAAACACCTCTGACCTGGCATATATTTATGTAAGTGTAATTTCCCAGGACTACAAAAACCGCACTTATGTTTTTGATACGGTGAATAAGCTTTCGCTCGAAGCGGGCAGCACGGTTATTCCTTTTGGAACGGTAAGCTCGCTCGAAAACAAGGATGAAGAATATATAAATAATCTTAAAATTGTTATAGAAGACGGAGAAAGCTATACTTCGTTTACCTACAAGGATGAAGGCGGGCATGTAACTACGGCTATTCCTCTTTTTGGAACAGACGGAAAAGTTACGGCCATCATGAGTATTGTAAAGCCAATGAACGAAATAAAGGCACACAAGAAAAACTTTTTGCGTTCAATTATCATTTCGGCAACAATTCTCACACTGCTGTTTATTGCACTTTATGCCTTTTTGCTTTACATGGGAATTATCCGCCCTATTCTTTCTATTACTTACGAGACCTCTCACTTTGCAGAGCACCACGGTGAACTTACAGGCCTGCTCAAAACAATAAAGCATCACAACGAAATTGGTATGCTGGCAAAATCTGTAGAAAAGATGAGCCATGATATGAATAAATATATAGAAGATTTAACGCATGCCACGGCCGAAAAGGAAAGACTTGGTGCCGAGCTTAATGTTGCCAAGAAGATTCAGGCAGAAATGCTTCCTCGGGTTTTCCCTCCATATAAAAACCACCCCGAAATTGAGCTTTTTGCCAGCATGACTCCTGCAAAAGAAGTAGGCGGTGACTTTTACGATTTTTATATGCTTGATGATGACCACTTTGCCATGGTTGTAGGCGATGTAAGCGGCAAGGGAGTTCCGGCTGCGCTGTTCATGGTAATTACAAAAACGCTTTTAAAAGATACGGCTGCGCACGAGTTTAATCCGGCTAAGGTTTTTGAGCATGTAAATAAGATTCTTTGCGAAAGCAATGAGTCGGGGCTTTTTGTAACCTGCTGGATGGCAATCTTAACGCTTTCTACAGGCGAGCTCAATTTTGCAAATGCGGGCCACAACGCCCCAATCATAAAGAATGGTGACCAGATAAAATATATTTCTACAAAGCCAAACCTCATGCTTGCGGCAATGGACGGTATTCCGTATACAAACCACAGCATCAAACTGAACAAGGGCGACCGTCTGTTTATTTACACCGATGGAATTACCGAAGCAACAAACGATTACGATGAGCTTTACGGCGAAGAACGACTGCTGCGTGTTTTGCAGTCTGTTGGAGAAAATAACATAAGCACCCGCGATATTCTGGACATAGTCCGCAATGATTTGAATGATTTTGTTCTGGAAGCACCGCAGTTTGATGATATAACAATGCTCGCAATGATTTACAAGGAATAGAAAATGGAACTGACAATTGACGCCGACGATAAAAAGCTTGAAACAGTTCTCGACTTTATACACCAGCAGTTTCCGCCCGGCTGCGAAACCGATCTGATGTACAAAATTGATGTTGCCGCCGAAGAAATATTTGTAAATATAGCCCATTATGCCTATAAGGATAAATTGCCGGAGGGAGAAGCCGGACAGGTATGGCTTACCTGCACCTACGAAAATGAGCTTCTTACAATTGTTTTCCGCGATACTGGAGTTCCGTTTAATCCTCTGGACCGCCCCGACCCAGATATTACCTTAAGTGCCGAAGACCGCAGCATTGGTGGGCTTGGCATTTTCCTTACAAAAAAATACATGGACAAAGTGGAATACAAATACGAAAACGGCGAGAATGTTTTAACAATGAAAAAAATGATTGTCAGATGCCACTAGGCTTCGATGGTCAGAATGCTATCCATTCCTGTGGCTTCAAGCACCTGCTTGCAGAACGAGGACGGCTGCTTGATAATCATTTTGCCGCCGGTTGGGAGCATGAGCTTGTGGGCAAGAAGAATTACGCGCAGGCCTGAGCTTGAAACATACTGAACATCCTTCATATTAAGATAAAGGGTTTGTGTCTGCGGAGCAACTTCCTTGAGCTTTACTTCGAGCTCCGGAGCTGTACCTGTATCGAGTCTTCCAGCAACAACGAGTTCAATTGAAATTGGTGTTCTGTTTTCTGTAATTGTCATAAGTTTATTCCTCATACATGGATTGCTTCGCTACGCTCGCAATGACGTCATTGCGAGGAGCGCAGCGACGTGGCAATCTATTTTACATAGTCTCATTAACTGCACTGCAAACAACTCTAAAGCCAAGGTTACTGCTCTTTCCGTTTGGAGCACTGCCGCTTCTATAGAATACAGTACACTGCTGAGGGTCATCAAGCCAGCTGCCGCCGCGCTTTACGTGCATTTCTCCGGAGCTTGGTCCATGTGGATTTGTCTGAGCTCCCGAGGCAAGCACCGGTGAATAATAATCCCAGCACCATTCAGCAACGTTTCCGCACATATCATAAAGATTAAGGTTGTTAGGGTCCTTTGTGGCAACATCGTGGGTGCGGATTCCGCTGTTTTCACCATACCAGGCAACCTGATTAATATTTGCATTTCCTGCATAAGGGGTTGGAGAAGAACCACGACCGTCGCGGGCTGCAAATTCCCATTCGGCTTCGGTAGGAAGTCTGTAGCCGTTTGCAAGAAAGTTACACACAACGCGCTTCCATACAGGGCTTGTTGCTTCAAACTGGCTAAGATCTGTTGTGGTACCAATGCTGTAGCATGGATTAAGTCCGTTCAAGCGGCTGAGCATATTGCAGTAAACAATTGCTTCGCACCAGTTTACACATTCAACAGGACGGTTTTCTCCCTGAAGCTTAGAAGGATTTTTTCCCATTACATAAGAATACTGAAGCTGAGTAACCGGAACCTCGGACATATAAAAGCCAACCAGAGTAATAAGGCTGTTCATGGTTCCTGCACCCATTACAAATTGTCCGCCCGGAACAAGAAGCATTTTAGGGTTTTTACCAAGCTGAACACGAGGAGCTGCATCCTTTTCAAAGGAATTATCGTCGCCGCCCTCTTTTACAACCTGTACAGGCACACCGCACTTTGAGCAGAATTTATCTACTGCACTAAGAGAATTACCGCATTCGGTACATGATCTGAAAACCTTTACAGTACCAACCGGAAAACCACAATTAAAACAAAAGTGAGCCTCTTCCGGCAGCTCCGTATTACATTTGTCGCACTTCATAGAATAATATTATATCACCTGTAGTGTTTTTTTTCTAGAATTATTTAATATTTGCCCGGTGTTGCAGTCTTAAAAAAACTTTGACTTTATGCAAGGTTGGTATTATCTTTATATATATGAAGACAAAGAATATTATTTTAGGCGCAGTTCTCGCCGTGATTGGCATTCTTATGCTTGCCATTCCAGATGCTTGTATTAAGGCTGTTGTAGTGCTTGTTGGTGCTGCAGCTGTGGCTTTTTCGGTTTACAATCTTCTTGTTGTTTATAAACAGAGCGAAGATGCGGCCTTTAAAAAGACCATCCTCATAAAAGGAATTGTAACCTTTATTATTGGTCTTGTTGCGGTAATCTGTCCGTTTGTTCTTGTAAAAACTGTTGCCGCAATCTGGAAAATAATTTCGATTGTTCTTGCTGTTTACCTTATTCTTTACGCCGGAGTAAGCGTTTATTCTGCTGCCAAACTCAAGCCTAACTTTCCTCTTGAAAGCCGCCGTCTTATTTTTGAAGCACTTATCTGTGTAGCAATTGCTGTACTCATGATTATCATTTCGCTTGATTCTTTTGTACGGGCCTTTATTCAGGTTGTAGGCCTTGGCGGACTTTTGATTGGTCTTATTATGATTGTCGTAGAAATTGTCGTAAGCAAACGCACTGCGCAGAAAGCTGATGACGCCGACATCACTCAGAAAATGGACCAGCAGGCCCAGGCCGAAAACGGCACAAGCGATGCAACAGACACGCCTGAAGAATAGTACCGGCAGCCACGTCATTGCTAGCGCAGCGTGGCAATCCATTGAATTATAACGTATTTTCTATTATTATATTCTCATAACAAATAAAAGGAGTGTTAAAAAATGGCACATTGCGTTGTTCCTGCTGCAGAAGAAATTTTGGACAAGGAGTATCCGGTTTTAGACAAGGGTTTTGTCCGCCTCGTAGATTATTTTGGAGGAGACCAGAGAATTGTTCAGTCTGCACGCGTTTCTTATGGCGAAGGAACAAAATCTGTAAGTCAGGACGGCGCCCTCATTGACTATCTGCTCCGCCACCAGCACACATCTCCGTTTGAACAGGTTGTAATGACCTTCCACGTAAAAATGCCTATTTTTGTTGCACGCCAGTGGGTTCGTCACCGCACAGGCCGCATGAACGAGGTTTCTGGCCGCTATTCAATCATGAAGGATGAATTCTATGTTCCTGCAGAGGACAAGGTTTCTCCTCAGAGCACAGACAACAAGCAGGGCCGCGCAACCGAAGCCTTTGATAAAGATACTGCAGATAAAATCATTACAAAGCTTGAAGAAGGACAGAAGGCTGCTTACGAAAGCTACAACGAGCTTATTGACAGCGGTCTTGCCCGCGAAATTGCCCGCATCAATCTTCCTCTTTCTTTGTACACAGAATTCTACTGGGAAATGGACCTTCACAACCTGTTCCACTTCTTAAAGCTGCGCCTTGACAGTCACGCACAGTACGAAATCCGCGTTTATGCAGAGGTTATTCTTGAAATTTGTAAAAAGGTTGCTCCAATGGCTACCGAAAGCTTTATTAATCACATGAACCACGGCGTTACCTTCAGTGGAGAAGAAATGCAGGCTCTGCGTGATGTAATGGAAGGAAAACCAAATCCTCTGGAAGGTAAAAAGCTTGACCGATTCAACGAAAAAATCAGAACCGGAGTGCAGCTCTAAGGGCCTGAATCGTAATCATCTTAAATACCTGGCAATTTTTGCCATGCTGCTGGATCATATTGCCTGGATACTTTCTCAATATTATTATGACCAGCCATGGGATTTTTCCCTCACCGTTGTATTCAGAACCTTTGGACGTCTTACTGCGCCTATTATGTCTTGGTTTTTAGTTCAGGGTTATCTTCATACTTCTTCTAAAAAACGCTATGCCATCCGGCTTTGTGCTTTTGCACTTATTTCGCAAATTCCTTTTTCGCTGGTACGCTCTAATTCGCCGTGGGGCAACGAACTTAATGTAATTTTTACGCTGCTTATTTCCTTTTTGATTTTGTGCATTATAGATTCTGCGCTGGACACTACTCCAAAGGTGCTGCTTACAATTCTGCTTTTTGCGCTGTCTGTAGTTTGTGACTGGGCTATTTTTATGCCTTTGATGGTTCTGGTTTTTTATTTGCTGCGAGACAAAAAGCGGGGTCTTATAATTTTTTACTCCGTACTTTCTCTTTTAGTTGTTATTGCTGATATTACTATTCTTTGTATAAGGGGCTACCACTGGTACTGGGAGCTGTGGCAACTTGGAATGTTCCTTTTTATTCCTCTGCTGCTTTTTTACAACGGAGAACCGGGGTCCCGCGCCCCCTTTCACAAGTGGTTTTTCTACGCGTTTTACCCGACCCACCTGCTGGTGCTGTGGATAGTCATCTCGTCATTGCGAGCGTAGTATTTCCTCGTCATTGCGAGCGTAGCGAAGCAATCCATTACTCCAGAAAAATATAATCCGTAAAATAAATCTGCGAAATCTTTCCCAGCGACATCTGCTCGTTTATCTGTTCCAGAATTTCATTTTTTATTTTATCTTCGGTTGTAGAAAGCAGCTGATTTTTTGTGCGTGTTGCAAAATAGGTTGTAAACACACTCGAAATTACCATGCGCTTACGGGCAAGCTCTTCGTAAAAAACTGTGTCACCTTCGGGATAGGCAAGCCATGGAGTTATGACAACAACTGTTCCAACAGCCTCCTGCTCGTCTGAGGCAGATTCATCCGGGGCAGTTATACAGCGGATAGTTCCAAGCCCTGTGTAAGCGGCAATTTTATCATCAAGTCTTTTGTTCAGATTTTCAATTTCGCGGGGTGTTGGCTCTGGATCTGCATCGCGCAGATTTTTTCCGGGCTTTCCCTTTTGTGTTGCAAGAGTGATTACAGTAACACACATAATTACAAGCATTAAAAGTGCAATTACTGCGGCAAGAATTTTATCAAAAGTACTAAGCTTGAGTTTCAATTTATGTTTCCTTTAATTTTTTATTATTCTTTTTGTAAAAACGGTGCCGAAAGAACAGCCAGTCGTCCGACAGTTCGTGCCGTAATGTGAACTCCGTCATCCAGCCATTCTTCGTTCATTATGCAGCCTGCCTTGCGCAGCTCGTTTATAAGTACAACCTGACTCGCAGGAATTATATAGTCGCCTATTTCTCCGTAAAGCAGCTCGGTTATTTTATCCTTAAGCTCTACAAAGCCCTTTTGTTCCTTTGCACTTACGCTGATTGCATCCGGGAACTTTACGCGCAGTGACTTATAGGTTGCAGCAATTTCTTCATCCTCTGCCTTGTCAATTTTGTTTAAAAGCACAAGCCGAGGATTTTTGTTTGCACCAATTTCTTCAAGAACATGGCAGACAGTTTCATAGTGATTTGCTGCATCCGGGTCTGACGCATCAAGCACAATGAGCAGCAGGTCTGCATAAACAGCCTCTTCCAGAGTAGACTTAAAGGCGTCAATAAGATGGTGCGGCAGATTGTTTATAAATCCAACGGTATCGGTAATCATAACGCCAGCGCTGTCATTGAGCGGAAGCTTTTTTGTAAGAGGATCCAGGGTTGCAAAAAGCTGGTCCTTTACATAGGCTCCGGCTCCGGTCAAGGCATTGAGCAGACTTGATTTTCCGGCATTTGTATAACCAACGAGCGCACAGGTAGGATTTTTTTCCCGCTGCTTGCGCTGGGTTTTGCGGTTTAATTCAATTTCGGCAAGGTCGTGCTTAATCTGTGTTATCTTATTGCTTATGAGTCGCTGGTCAAGCTCAAGCTGGGTTTCGCCCGAACCCTTGGCTCCAAAGGCACCACCTCGCTGGCGGGAATAATCGTTTTTGGCATGAGCAAGGCGCGGCTTCATATAGCTAAGGCGTGCAAGCTCAACCTGCAGGGTAGCTTCCTTTGTAGTTGCGCGCTGTGCAAAAATTTTAATGATTACTTCCTGACGGTCAAAGCACGAAAGCCCCGTAAGCTCTTCCCAGTTGCGCTGCTTGCGAGGTTCAATATTAAAATCAAAAATGATGCAGTCTACGTCCAGCTGCTTTGCAAGCTCTGCAATTTCCTTTGCCTTGCCGGTTCCTATTCCGTAAGCCGGATGAACCTCCATGCGGTTTAACGTAAGGCGCTGAACAATATCCATGCCCAGAGTCTGAACAAGACCCTTGAGCTCGCGCAAATCATTTCCAGGTTCTCCTACCAGAAGCGCACGAGGAATCTTGTTTTCTTCTTTTTCGACTTCTACCATAGGCCCTCCCATGGGTAAACTACGCCAAATACTGCTGCATGAGCTGTACAAACAGATAAATCTTTTTATAAATGCCTATGCTGAATTCCTTCATCGGGTGGTCAAGGAAGCGTTCAAGCTCGCGCCAGTTCTGAACAATTTCCGGCTTTTGCTTTGAATAATCTTCTATTAATTGCTTGAGCGTTTTTCCAATATTTATCAAGTCCTGGGCAGAAGTAATAATAAAGCTTCGTGCCTGTTCGTTTGCGTCAGAAATAATACGGTTGATGATATTTTCGGCTCCAGGGTCGTGTGCAGTTTTTGGAAGCAGGGTTTTAATCTTAAGGCCAGAGCCTCCGTCCTCCGAAAGGTCGTTATCAAAGGCTGTAATTTCATCAGAAATTTTGAGCAGCTCCTGGTACGCATTGGACATAGGATTTGCAAGAGAAGTATCCCACTGACCGCGTACTACAACAACATCAAAAAATTCGCGGATATCTTTCTTTACGTACTCAAGCAAAAAGGCCTTAAGATAGTTGAGCGGCTCGGTATAAATATAAGTGCTCAAATCCTTTTTTGCATAGCCTTCGTTTGCGCCGGCAATATAAAAATGCAGGGTCTGGAAATCTGTGCTTCCAAAAATCTGTTCACAAATCTGATTTGCCTTGTTTTCCTTTTGCTGGCTGTTTATCTTTGAAAGAGTTGTGTGAACCTCCTCCGAGATTTTGTCCATGTAAGGCTCTACAAGCGAAGCATAGTGCGAAGGAACCTGAGTAACATAATCTGTATTGCCTGTAATATGACGGATCATAAGGTCAAAGGCACCAGACTGCTGAATATTCTTGATGCGGGCAATAATCTTTCGCCAGTTACCAAAGGAAACTGTTTCTGCAGCTTGAGTTGCCTTAAAGAAGGTAAACAGTTCATTCCACAAAAGGCTTTCATCGGTTATTGCATAGGCAATCGCGCAGAATTCCTTAAGGTCATCGGCAATATATTCTGCATTGATTTTTTCAAAGTTAGGAACTGAATTAAAATTAAACTCCTGGAAGCTGGAACAGAATTTTTTAATGAGTACGTAATAGTCGTAGCAGCAGAATTCCTGGAAAATGCTGAACGCCTTGTAAATGCTTTCGGTTTTATTCATGCGCTCGTTATCAAATTCTGCAGAGAAGATTGAAACCTCTTCTTCCATCTGGTTTGTAAGCTGCTGCAGAGGAATCTGTCTTGCCATTTCCATTATCTTCTGCTGATCAAAATGCTCCAGAAGATCAATCTGTTTTTCGGAAAGTGAATAATTGATTACCTGAGTTTTATACAGGTTAGGATTCTGATTTGATTTAAACTGAATCTGGGCCGGCGAAATGAGCTTGTAAATATCATAGAAAAGCTTGGCAAACGGAGAAAGCACCTCGATTGTAGAAGGCTTGTAAAAGTTGTGATACTTGGTTTTAGAAAAAGTCTTTGCAATTGCCTTGAGCCTGCGCTTTTTTTCTGCTTCCGGATTTGAAGATTTAAATAAATTTGCAAATAAACTCTGGAAAAACGACTGTTTTTCGCCTCCAGCCTTTTGAGCCTCTTTTTTTTCAGCTTCCTGTTCTGCCTGTATATCGCCTACATCCATACTTTAAATATATGTTAAAATCCGTGAATTATCAACTGTTTTTTAAGATTGCAAGACCCCCTTTACTTTGATATATTTAGGAGGCTATGACACAGGAAGCAAAGGATTTTTATAAGGATTTACGGCATGTGGTTACGCCCATGGCTATTCAGAACCTCATTTCGGCAGCGGTTAACTCGGCAGATGTTATTATGCTTGGGTTTGTGGGACAGACTGCAATTGCTGCTTCGGCACTGGCGGGAAATGTTCCTTTTATCCTGTTTATGATTTCTACAGGGCTTTCTTCGGGGCTGGTTATGCTTGGGGCACAGTACTGGGGAAAAAAGGACACCGAAGCCATAAAAACCCTGCTTGGAATTGGACTGCGCATCTGTTGTACCGTAGAATTTATTGTTGCCATGGTGGCACTGTTTTATCCGCGCATCCTCATGCTCATTTTTACAAACGAAGAACCGCTCATTGCCGAAGGCTGCCGGTATCTTCGCGCTGCAAGCTTTTCTTATATTTTCCTGTCGTTTGCGCAGATGTATCAGGCCGCTTTCAAAAGTATAGAACGCGTTAAAATTGTTACCATTGCGTCCTCGACCTCTTTGATTCTTAATATAAGCCTTAATGCCGTATTCATTTTCGGGCTTTTTGGTGCACCAAAGCTTGGTATTCTTGGTGTTGGAATTGCAACCTCAATAGCACGCTTTGTAGAAATGATTGTGTGCTTTGTTTATGCCTCGCGCCAGAAGGATATACGCTTTGGCCTTGGCTGTATGCTGCGCCGAAACAAAATTCTTACAAAGGATTTCTTTAAATATTCCCTGCCGGCTGTAGGCAACGAGCTTGTCTGGGGAGCAGCCTTTTCAATGTATTCGGTAATTCTTGGACACCTTGGAGAAGACATTGTTGCCGCAAACTCTGTTGTAAATACTGTAAGGCAGCTGGGCTCTGTTCTTTGCTTTGGCATGGCCTACGGTGGAGCAATTGTTCTTGGTAAATATATGGGTTCAGGGGACCTTGCACTTGCAGAACGAAATGCCGGCCGTCTTGCGCGAGCTACAATCCTTTCTGGTGTGCTTGGCGCAGTGCTTACAATCTGTCTGTATCCGGTGCTTCCTTTAATTGCAAAACTCAACGAAACTGCAGCTCACTACCGCAACGTGCTTTTATTTATCAATTCCTATTCACTCATCGGAGCTTCTATAAATACGGTTTTAATCTGCGGTATTTTCCGTGCAGGCGGCGACTCCAAGTTTGGCTTTATTGCAGATTCAATCAATATGTGGTGTGTTTCTGTTCCGCTCGGTCTGATTGCAGCCTTTGTCCTTAAGCTTCCTCCGCTGTGGGTTTACTTTATTCTGTATCTTGATGAATTTGAAAAAATGCCTTTTGTTTTCCTTCATTATAAAAAGAAGGGCTGGCTCAGAAATATTACCAGGGAAATAAAAGAATAGATAATTTCCCAAAAGTGGTTTATAATAGAAGAATGAAGAAAATTGGTGTGCTTGTACATGCGCTCACGGTTGAATATGCTCTTGAAGTTTTAAACGGCATTTTTGCATATTTTAGCGACAAGCAGGATGTTCAGTTTTTTGTTGCACAGACTAAAGAACCCAATACAGATACCGGCTACTATGAATATCAAAGCTGGAACGGTGTAAGTCTGCTCTTTGCAACAGACGTAGACCTTGTTATTGTAATTACCGGCTCCTATTCTTCTACCGTTTCTACCGACAATCTTGGAAAAATATTGATGAGCTTCCGCGAAAAACCGATTATTTCGGTTGGTGCAGACCTTAAAATTCCGGGCTCTTCCTATATCATCACAGAATGCGATTCCGCCTACGAAAATGTAGTTCATCATCTTAAGGAAAAACACGGCTGTAAAAAAATTGCTTATTTTGCTGCAAATAAAACCGGCTCTAAGGAATCTCTTATGAGGTTTGAAGCCTTTAAAAAGGGGCTTGAAAAAAACAAGCTCAAATTTTATCCGGAGCTTGTGTACGACGGAGATTTTTCACTTAATGTAGCCTACAAGGTTCTTGAAAAAAAATATCCTAAAAAAGAAGATGTAAACTTTGATGCCATTCTTTGCGTAAATGACCTTACCGCACTGGGCTGTCAGAAATATCTTATTGACCTGGGTCTGAACGTTCCCGAGGCTGTAAAAATAATTGGCTTTGATGATTCCACCTATGCAACACAGTCTCATCCGCGCCTTTCAACAATGAATCAGAATATTTACATTCAGGGAAAAATTGCAGCGGAGCTTGCCTACAAAAAGCTTAATGGCGAAGTTATTCCTGCTGTTACCAGTGTTCCGGTTGAGCCGCTTTACAAGCAGTCCTGCGGCTGTATTCCTTTGGAAAATAACGACGACATTTATATCAATTCCGATGACAAGCTTGGACGTCCTAACGATTATACCAACAGCCTGCGCAAGATGAGCGGTCAGTATCTTAATACTCTTTCTTCTATAGAAAGTCTTTACCGCCTGCTGGATCTTGCCCAGACCTCGGAAACCCTGCATCACTTTGCAAATACTCTGGATAAGATTCTTGTTGCACTTGATATTCCGTCCTGCCTTGTTTGCTTTTACAAAAAGCCTGTTATGCACGAGCAGGGCAAGGAGTTTATTTTACCGCGCAATGCCTATGTTGCCATGATGATAGATACCGAACGCAAGGTTCACGACTATGATCCGGGAATTGAATTTAATCCTACCAAGTCTCCGTTCCCACCGGAATATTTTAATGGTTATCCGGGTTCGTTTATGCTTCATCCTCTTTTTTCGGGAAGAAAAAACTACGGCTACATTGTGTGTAAGCTCAAGACCTCCAACTACTCCATGCACAGTGTGAGTGTAAAAATTCTTATCAATACTATTGCTTCAAATTACGAATATACGCGCTCGCTTACAAAAAATAAATCGCTTTCAAAAATTAATATTGCGCTGCAGCAGAGTAATTCCAATCTCGACCTTCAGTCTAAGACAGATGAGCTTACAGGCATTTTGAACAGACGCGGCTTTATGGAGCTTGGACAGAAAACCCTGAACCTTGCCGCAGAAGCCGGAAAGCACGGAGTTCTGTATTTTGCAGATCTGGATGGACTTAAAAAAATAAACGATACCTATGGTCATGACATGGGAGACGAAGCCATCAAGGCTGCTGCACATGTTTTTTCACAGGCCCTGCGTTCCAACGATATTGTAGGCCGTCTTAGTGGAGATGAATTTGCTTCCATTGCAATCGGCATGAAGCTTACCCATGAGCGCAAATTCCGCGACAAGGTAAAATCCTTATGCAGTATGATTTCCAAGGATAAAAAATTTCCGTTTACTCTGTCGGTAAGTCTTGGTGCCATAGAGTTTGACCTGCAGGACAACAAAGAACCATCGCTTTCGGAGCTTCTTTCGCTCGCTGATGAAAAGCTCTACATAGAAAAAAGAAGGAAACATGCAAAAAAATGAGTAAAACCATACCCGCCAGAAAGGATGTTCCCGCTAAGGACAAGTGGGACTTATCTTCAATTTTTAAATCGGATTCGGAATGGGAGGCTGCATTAAAGGGGCTTCCTGAATTAACAAAAAAGGTTGCGGCTTTTAAAGGAAAGCTTGCCCAGGGGCCGGACACACTTTTGTCTGCACTTAAGGCATATCAGGACGCGCTGCTTAGCATGGAATGTATATATCACTATGCTTCGCTTGAGCACGAGGCCGACGAGGATGATACAACTGCAACCGACCGCTATGGCCGCGCAATGATGGCCTATACACAGCAGGAAACTGAGCTTAGCTTTATAGACCCGGAGATTCAGGCAATTGATGAAAAGCTTTTGCGCGAATGGTGCAGCCGCCCGGATTTTGCAGATTACAGAATATATATAGAAAAATTCTTGTATCTTAAAAAATATATTCTGAGTGAAAAGGAAGAACGTATTCTTTCGCTTCAGGGGCAGCCGGCACAGACTGCAGAAACTGCGTTCAGCGTGCTTACAAATGTAGATTTGAACAAGACGTTTGGAACCGTAAAGGTTGGTGCAGAAGAACAGCAGCTTACAGAAACAACCTGGGGTGTGTTCATGCATAACCAGGACAGAGCTGTGCGCGAACAGGCCTACAAAAAGTTTTATGTCAAGTTCGAAGAGCACCAGAATACAATTGCAGCTCTTTATGCCGGCAGTGTAAATCAGGATGTGTTTACTGCACGTGCCCGCGGTTATGACTCGAGTCTTCATGCGGCGCTTTACGGCAACAAGGTTCCGCTTTCTGTTTATCATAATCTTATTGACTGTATTCACAAAAACCTGGATACATTGCATAAGTATTATAGCATCCGTAAGCGTGCACTGGGGCTGGAGGAGCTGCGCCACTGGGATGTTTATGTTCCGCTTGTAAAATCTGTTCAGACAAAAACCAGCTACGAGGAAGCTGTAGAAATATGCCGCAACGCGCTTGCCCCTCTTGGAAAGGAATACACAGACCGCCTTTGCGACGGCTTACTCAACGGCTGGGCAGACAGATATGAAAATATCGGTAAGCGAAGCGGAGCGTTCAGCTCGGGCTGTTATGTTGGAAATCCGTATATTCTGCTTAATTACAATGACGAAACTATACGCGATGTATTTACAATGGCACACGAGGGCGGTCACAGCATGCACAGCTGGTATTCGGTTCACAACAATCCTTTTATGTGCTATGACTACACAATTTTTGAAGCCGAGGTTGCATCTACCTTTAACGAAGAGCTGGTGTTTGAATATCTTTTGAAGCAGGCTACAGACAGCGGCAACACCGACATGGAAAAATTCCTGCTTGCAATGCGTGCCGACGATATTCTGGCAACCCTGTTCCGTCAAACAATGTTTGCAGAGTTTGAGCTTAAGGCACACGAGCTGGTTGAAGCAGGCACTCCGCTAACCCCTGAGCTGCTGCGAAAAATTTACCGCGAGCTTTTGGAGCTGTATTTTGGACCGGAAATGCATTTTGAAGCCAACAGCGACATGGAAGGCTTACGCATCCCGCATTTTTACAGCGCATTTTATGTATACAAGTACGCAACAGGTATTAGTGCAGCCCTTGCACTTGCAAACCGTGTAACCAGCGGTGGAGAACAGGAGCGGGAGGATTATTTTGCATTCTTAAAGAGCGGCGGCTCACGATATCCTATAGAATCGCTCAAGGTTGCAGGTGTAGATATGGAAAGCGTAGAGCCGGTACAGTCTGCGTGCGACACCTTCAGGAGAATAGTAGACGAATTAGATAAAATTATCTAAAGTTAACCTCATATTAAACCGATAATATATTTGATAGAGGTGTATTTAAATCATTTAACATCTGTGGGAGGCGGCGTGTTGGATGATTTTAAAGGAGAAAGAGAAAATGACAAAATCGGAATTCAAAACTTTTATAAAAGGTGTACCCAAAGCCGAACTCCACATTCATATTGAGGCGGTAACTTCTCTTGCCGGTGTTAAAAAACTGTACAAAAACCGTTTTGGCAAGGAAATGTCAAAAGAAGAACAGGTTGCATTATTCTCCTATGAAGATTTAAACGGATTTATCCAGGCCTTCCTTAAGATTCAGGATATGTTCGTAAGCGAAAAAGATTTTAACGTTGTTTTCAAAGAACTGGAAAAATACCTCATCAAAAACGGAATTGATTACTGCGAAGCCTTCTTTGCACCAACTGCCTTCCTTAAAAAAGGCTTTAGCTATAAGAAAATGGTTCAGATTTTCCACAAGCAGATTGCACGCATCAAGGAAAAGGATGGAATTACAATCAAGCTTTTGATGGATGTTTCAAGAACCTTTGGCTGCGACAACGCAATGAAAAACTACGAGCTTTTAAAGCAGTATCCATGCGAGGACATTATCGGTATTGGACTTGGTGGTGCCGAAGCAAAGGGTCCTGCAAAGGAATATGCTCCTGTTTTTGAACGCGCACTTGCCGAAGGCTACAAGGCCGTTGCCCATGCCGGAGAAGATGTTGGACCTGAATCTATCTGGGATTCTATTAATTTCCTGCACGCACAGCGCATTGGTCACGGAGTTACAGCTTACCAGGATCCTGCCCTTATTGATGAACTCAAAAAGACAAAGCTTCCTATTGAAATCTGTATTACTTCTAACACCTTTACAAAGAAGGTTGTTAAGATGGCACGCTACCATCCGGTACGCAAATACTACGACACCGGTCTTATGGTTTGTATTAACACCGACGACCCTGTATTCTTTAAGACAACAATGCTCGACGAGCTTTGGATCTGCCACAAGAGCCTTAAGTTTACAATGGACGAAATCAAGCAGCTCATCAAGAACAGCTACACTTCTTCGTTCATGAGCGACAGTGAAAAGAAAGCCGCCCTCGCCGCAGTTGATAAGGCCTGGAAAGTTTGACAAACCTCGAAAAATATTACAATAAATTTCACGAAGAACACCGTCTCACGACTCGTCATGGGACGGTTGAATTTTTAACGACGCTGCATTACATCGAAGAAGTGGCGCGCACTATCCCCGTCATTGCGAGCGATAGCGTGGCAATCCACACTCCAGAAAGCATAAAAATTGCCGACATTGGCGCAGGCACCGGCCGTTATAGCGTGGAGTTGTGTCACCGCGGCTACGACGTTACTGCAGTGGAGCTTGTTCCTCACAATTTAGAAATTTTACGCAGCAAGCACGAAAACATAAAAACCTGGCAGGGAGATGCAAGAGACCTTCATTTTCTGGACGACGGGGTTTTTGACATTACACTGCTCTTTGGTCCGCTTTATCATTTGCACGGAGATGAAGAAAAGCTTAAGGCGCTGGCAGAAGCAAAACGCATCACAAAAAAAGACGGCTACATTCTTGTTGCCTATGTAATGAATGATTACAGCGTGCTTCAGTATTGCTTTAAGGAACACCACTGGAAGGAAGCTTGTGACAAGGGTGGTTTGACTCCGGACTTTCACACCGTGTGCGATGAAAATGAACTTTATGATTATGTGCGGCTTGAAGACATAGACCGCTTGAATAAGGCAGCAGGCCTTGAACGCGTAAAAATAATTTCTGCCGATGGAGCCGCCGACTACATGCGCCGTGAATTAAATGAAATGTCTGAAGAAGAATTTGAAGCGTTTTGTAAATATCAGTTAGCTGTGTGTGAACGCCCCGAGTTGGTTGGAGCAGGCAGTCATGTGGTAGACATGTGTAAGGCCGCTGGCGGCCGGTGTTCAATAGCAAACCGTTAAAAAAATTACGAAAGCAATTTTTAGGTTTACTTACTTATCACTAACTATAAAACTTAATCACCTTGTCCATGAACGGGTCGTCGCGGCCTGTAACATAATCCTTGTAGTGCTTATAGCAGTTGAGGTTTGAAAAAAAGAAAATCAGTCCGGCCGGTGCAAGAAAAATTCCCACAATAAAAAGACCGATGGAAACTATGTTCATTGTTGAGCTTCCACCCTTTGCAATAAGAATGCGGGAAACAATAATTACGGCAATGCCTATGATAACCTTAACTAAGCTTGCAAAAATATTGTCCTTAAAATATTTGCGCGTCATGTATGCAAGAAAAGCCCCGTCATCTTCAAGGTTTACACCTTCATATGCAGCCGGGTTCTTTGCCTTGAGTTTTTCCTGGTGTTCCACAAACTCTACAAAATATTTATTGTTGCGCGAATGCTCCACGCATGTTCCAATTTTTGCTGAATCTTCCATAAGTGCCTCCTGCACTCATGTCATTGCGAGCGAAGCGTGGCAATCCATATATTCGAATGCATACTAATATGTGGATTGCTTCGCTGTTGGCTCGCAATGACATTATCGTTTTAAGTATACCATCAACAGCATAATATCGCTATTCCTTATTCCGCTGATTCTGTTGGCCTGGCCAAGTGTCATCGGGCGAATCTGTTCAAGCTTTGTTCGCGACTCTGCAGAAAGCGATGGGATTGAACCATAGTCAAAGTTTTCAGGGATATGTGTATTTTCCATTTTATGAAGCTTTTCTACGCGCTTATCCTGCTTTTCTATGTAGTATTTGTATTTTACTTCTATGCTGGCTGCTTCCCATTCTTTTTCTGGGTAGCCCGGATTTTCCATGTTAGGCTTTTTGAGGAGCAGGGCTTCTATTTCTTCAAGGCGGGCGTATTTTTCATTTACTGCATCATACTGTGCCTGAGTTTTTAAGCCGCATTCAAAGGCATATTTTGCAAGGCGGCGGTCTGCCGTATCATGACGGAGCTTAAGACGATATTCAGCACGGGCGGTGAACATGCGGTAAGGTTCTTTTGTTCCAAGTGTAACAAGGTCATCAATCAGAACACCGATGTATGCTTCGTCGCGGCCAAGAATTACAGGCTTGTATTCAGGAATTGTGTGATAGTGGTCGTAGCCTGCAGCTTTCTGGATGCCGCTCATATATTCTGCAAGCTCTTTAGTTTCGCGTTCACTTATTGTAGAAAAAGCACAGAGTTCTTCATTACTCATGCTTGCTTTTGGGCGGAAGGCACCAGGCTCCATGCTTGCAGCAGTTCCATTCATCGTAGAAGGAATTGCAGCCATTGGACCACAAGTTGTTATATGTGCACGTGCATAAAGTCCTGCGTTGATTCCGGCAATAATTCCCTGTCCGGCGGCCTCTTCGTAGCCTGAAGTTCCATTTATCTGGCCGGCATCAAAAAGCCCCGCAACACGCTTTGTTTCAAGAGAAGCAAAAAGCTGGGTAGGCTCAACAAAATCATATTCAACAGCATAACCCGGACGTGACTGAACTGCATTTTCAAAGCCGTGCATTGTTCGCATAAAGGCATTCTGTACACATTCAGGAAGCGATGAAGAAAGTCCGTTCAAATAGATTTCTTCTGTTTCAAGACCTTCCGGTTCAACAAAAATCTGATGGCGGTCACGTTCCTTAAAGCGCATAACCTTGTCTTCAATGCTTGGGCAATAGCGCGGGCCTATACCGCTGATTTTTCCTGAATAAAGCGGAGAGCGGCCGATGTTGTCGCGGATAATTTTATGAGTTTCTTCGTTTGTATAAACAATGTGGCAAGGCACCATAGGGCGCTCAACCTTTTCATCTTCAAAGCTGAAGGGAATTATTTCCTCGTCGCCAGGCTGAAGGTCGAGCTTTGAAAAATCTACAGTGCTGCGAAGGATACGTGGAGGAGTTCCTGTTTTGAGGCGGCCTGTTGTAAAGCCCAAGCGATGAAGGCTTGCTGTAAGACCGTAGGCGGCAGGCTCCCCTACTCGTCCACATGGTGCGTCGTATTCACCGATAAATATGCGGCCACCAAGGAAGGTACCTGTTGTAAGGACAACTGAGCGTACAGGAATAATTCTTCCGCGCTCTGTTACAATTCCGATTATTTTCTGACGCATTCCACTGCGTGCTGCTTCGGTTGCGTAATCTTCTGCCTGAATGTTGCTGCCGTTATAGCCGCGTTTTTCACCGGGAATTGAGCCCTGCTTTGCGGCACTGTCTGAATCCGGAGGAAGCGGAGTTTCAGAAGCAACTGTGAGCACATCAATTACAGTGTCCATGAGTGTATAAAGATTTGGTGTGCTTTCGCAGGTTTTGCGGGCAAGCATTGAATAAGCAATTTTATCTGCCTGAGAGCGTGGAGCCTGAACAGCAGGTCCGCGACGACGGTTGAGCAATCTATACTGAATCATTGTGCGGTCGATGAGCTTGGCCATTTCGCCGCCAAGAGCATCTATTTCGCGGACAATGTTTCCTTTTGCAATGCCACCGATTGACGGGTTACAGCTCATGCGACCAATGGCGTCGGGGGTTTGAGTAATCAGGACTGTCTTAAGGCCCATGCGGGCACTTGCGAGGGCGGCTTCGATTCCGGCGTGACCGGCGCCAACCACCGCAACATCGTAATAATCATAAAAACCAGGCATAATATATCCTTAAGCCACCGTCATTGCGAGGAGCGAAGCGACGTGGCAATCTATTTTATCAGTTTCTCCAACAATTCTTCCGGATCCATAACCACAACATCAGCCCCGTTTTGAAGCAAAAAGTCTCGGCCGCGGAAGCCCCAGTCTACACCGATGAAATCAAGACCGGAATCTTTTCCTGTTTTAAGGTCTACGTCTGAATCACCAATAAAGCAAGCTACTCCAGGCTGGCAAGCCTCTTCCTTAGACAAGCCAAGCTCCTTTAAAATTTCATACAGGCCGGTCGGGTCCGGTTTTGGGGGGATGCCGGGGCGGCTGCCGCTTATGCAGTCGAAGGCATCCGGGAAATACATTGCGCAAAGCTCTTCGGCAGCGGACTGGACCTTATTTGTATTCACTGCTACCTTTACTCCGGCGGCGCGCAGGTTTTTAATACAGTCTACAACTCCCTTGTATGGTGCTGTTTTAATGGCGCAATGGTCCTCGTAATAAGCTATGTATTCCTTCAAAATCTGCTGGAACAAATCTTCGCTCACATCGGCCGGCAAAAAGCGCTTTACAAGCTTTGGGATTCCGTTGCCTACCATGTATTTTACCTGGTCAACGGTGTGTTCGGGGAAGCCGTGACGCCGGCAGATTACGTTTGCACTGTCGGCAAGGTCGTCGATTGTATTGAGGATTGTTCCATCCATGTCAAAAATTGCAAGCTTATACATTTGTGTGCGCCGCCTGATTAAACTAGGCCTGTAGTTTCATCTATTCCCATCATGATATTCATACACTGAACGGCGGCACCAGAAGCACCCTTGCCAAGATTATCAAAGCGGGTTGTTATCATAATGCGGTCGTCGTTGCCGTAAACAAAAAGCTGCATGTTGTTTGTACCGGCCAGTGTGTCGGCAGGGATAAACTGCTCCGGAAGAACGCCTTCGCCCATAAGCGGTGCAACCTGTACAAAATTTGTTCCCTTATAGTGGTCCGCAAACATCTGCTGAACTTCCTGCGCAGTTACCTTCTTTTTGAGCATGCGCGAGTGCAAGCCCACAGTAACAGTCATGCCTGCAAAATAATCACAAACATAAGGATTAAAAACAGGTTCAAAATCAAGCCCGCTGATTTTTTTAATTTCAGGAAGATGCTTATGAGCCTGAGTAAGTGCATAAAGGCGCGGAGAATCATAACCCTGTGGGCGGTCTTCACCTTCATAAACAGCAATTGCCTTTTTGCCGGCGCCGGAATATCCGCTCACTGCATGAATCACAACAGGATAGTCTGCACCCATGATGCCGGACTTTACGAGCGGATACAAAATTGCAATGGAGCCGCTTGCATAACAGCCGGGAACAGCCACGCGCTTAGAAGAAATAATTTTTTCGCGGAAAGCTTTATCAAGCTCTGGAAAGCCGTAAGCCCAGTCCGGGTTGGTTCTGTGAGCTGTGGAAGCATCAATTATCTTAGTATCAGGGTTTGTAACAAGCCCGGCCGATTCAATAGCCGCAGCATCAGGCAGACACAAAAAAACATAATCAGCCTGGTTCATAAGGCGCGCCTTTTCTACAGGATCCTTTCTTTTGTCCTCATCAATCTGCATAATCTCAAGGTCTGCGCGCCCTTCAAAACGCTCAAAAATCTTAAGGCCGGTTGTGCCTTCTTTTCCATCAATAAAAATCTTATATTTCATAGCTGGCATTATAGTGAATTTCCATACGAATTGCAAAGAAGCAAAAAAAAATTCCATTTTTTTTGAGATTTCTTGTTGAATTTTTGTAAGAAGTCCTCTTTTTTAGCAATACTATATATATAAATAATTAAAGTAAATAAAGGAGGAAAATAAAAGTCCTACTTAATCACAGAAAACAGTATTTAGTGGGAACCACAAAATGTTCCAGAAGGAAATGATTCCTACTTAACTGCAAAAGAATATATTTTGTAGGTACTGAAAAATGCCATAGAAGCAAAACATACCCACTTAACAAGAAAATAGTACATTTTGTGGGTACCACAAAATGTTACAGGGAAAGATGCTTCCTACTTAACAACAGTAAGCTTAGTTTTGTGGGAACATCAAAATTCCAGGGGGATAAAAGTATCCCACTTAACTCAAAAATATCGAGTTTTGTAGGAACATCAGAATGTAGTAGGCGGAAAAACTTCCTACATAACAACAAAAAACTAATTTTTGTAGGAATCATAGGATGCTTTTGGAGAAAAAGCATCCCACTTAACTACGAAAAACATCATTTTGTGGGAGTAACAGGAAGTTATAAGCCCATTTTCTAAGGAGACAATATGAAATACGAACAATTGAAACCAAACACCATTATTCCTGAGCTTGAAGAAAGGCTTCTGGAATTAAGAGAATCTCTAAAAAAACTGAATGAAAGTGTTTCAAAACACACTTCAGAAAGCTACAGCCTGAGGATTGCACAGAAGAATGGGCATCCACAATATTATTATGTAACCAAAAACACATACCCCGCAGGAACATATATTCCAAAAAACAAACAGGCCCTTGCCCAAAAAATGGCCCAAAAGGATTACAATGAAAAAAGCGTTAAGCTTCTTCAAAAAGAAATTAATGCGACAGAACGATATCTTAAACAAGCTTGCGCATACCAATCAAAAGCACATGCTATTTCTAAAATCCAGGCGTTGTACAATAAAATGTGTCCCGCCCGCCAGAACCTCATCAATCCATTGACCCTTACCAACGAACAATACGCTGCACAATGGAAAAACGCCACCTGGCAGGGACTTCCTTTTGCGCAAGATGCACCGGTCTACACCACAACTCAAGGCGAGCGCGTCCGTTCCAAGTCAGAGGTCCTCATCGCCAATGCGCTTGCACAGCACGGTATCCCATATCACTACGAATACCCGCTTACTCTCCGGAGGCACCAGACACACGACACCAGTACCCTGCACCCTGATTTTCTATGTCTCAACTTGCGCACACGTCAGGAGTTTTTCTGGGAGCACTTTGGCCTCATGGATTCAGCAGAGTATGTGGCCAACGCGGTTTCAAAACTCAACCTGTACGCCCATAACAAAATCACCCCGGGAAAAAATCTTATCATCACAATGGAGTCCCAAGCCGAGCCCCTCACGCCGTCGGTAATAAATCAAATGATAAATGATTTTTTGAAGTAAAAATATCTTCCGTTGGTAAATTCAAAAATGTAGAATCGTTCGTTTTCAAAAATTAATTAACACTTATATACGAGCTCTCTTCCACAATCCGCTGTCCCTGCTCACTCAAAATATACGAAATAACCTTTTGAATGTCCACGCGATCGGAATCAGACTTGCGATAGATTGCATAAAAGTTTGAAACTACAGGATACGTGTGATTACGGATATTTTCCTTGCTGGGATAAACTCCATTCAGTGCGAGCAGCCTTATGTTTTTTGATGCAACAATTCCGTCGACATAATAGCGGAAGGAGTAGCCAAGGGTGCGGCCCGCATAAATGGAATTGGCAGGCTTTATTTCTAATCCATTCATAAATGAAATCATCGCCGTCTGGCTGCCGCTGCCTTCGGGTCTGGTAATGGCAGAAATCGGGGAGTTGTCGCCGCCGACCTCGGACCAGTTCTTTACCTTGCCGGAATATATATCGCGGACCTGCTCCACCGTAAGGCTTTGTACAGGGTTTGAATCATTTACCAGAAAAACAAACGCCTCAAAACCGATTGGTACCAGAACAAGTTCAATGCTATTTTGCTCTGCGTATTCAAGCTGCTTTTGCGAAGGGCTGGCACAAAAAATAATATCTGCACTTCCATTTACAATTGCCTTAAAAGCGCCGCCGGTGTTTCTTTTTTGCAGAAGACTCGTCTCCCCAAAATCGGACCCGTCAAAGCTGCAGGTTCCCTCAGGATACATCGCATTAAAAAACGCCGAGTAAACCGGGTAAAGCGCAGTGGCTCCGTCCAGCACCGGCATAACATCGCCCGCCGCAAAACGAAACTCATCAGCTGCACGCACCTTCACAATCTTGGAGTCTTCATCAAAGGGCAAAAAATCCTGGAGCACAATAGACTTATCCTGCATTTCTTTACCAAAGGGATTTATGAGGCGGCGGGTAAAATGCAGATAGACAAAGGCATCAAAAAAAATAAAGGGAATGGCGCAAAGAATACAAATCAGCACACAGGTAGAACGCTTCATAATTACCTACAGCCTTTCGTTTGAAATAAACGCAGTGAGAGAGCTTGTTTTATACAGATGCCAGGTATAAGCCGCAAGCGCACAGGACGACGCCAAGCCAAGACCAATAGTAATACACAAAGCAAGAACAAATTTTTTCATAAGCTACATACCATTAATAACAATGCTGGCCATGAGAATAAAAATAAAAATAATTCCGGCAATAAAAAGCCCTATATAAAGACTGCATACAACAAGAAGAAGAATCCAAGGCGCACGGTTTCCTGCTGCACCCTTCTTAATATCGTGAAGCTTTTTTGCAGAAACAATAATACCGCAGAGACTGGCTACTGCAAGTATAATTAATAATACAGGAGCTATTGCGTATTCCATGTTTTAATTGTGAACTAAACAACGCAATATTTCAAGTGATAATGGCTTATAATTCCAGTGTTCCGACAACCGTAGTTTCATCATCAATACTACTTTGTCTGCGCGACATTCTGCCCGAAGCTTTTCCTGCGCCCTTGCCTGTACTTTTTGTACTAAACCTTGGACTGTTTGCATCGTTAAATTCGGACAAAGCGGCTTCATTCTTTTTTGCCTTGCGGGCCTTTGGCGATGTCAAGAATGCAAACAAACTTCCGCACAAACCTCCGGCAGCAATAATTACAACGCCAACAACTCCATTAGGATTTTTGCGCAGAACAAGCATGCATATAAAAAGAGCAATTACTGCAAGCGACGAGGCACTTATATTACTGCGCGAAAGATGCATCATTGCACAAAGCAGCACCAGCATAAAGACGATTGGTTCTGCTCCACAGGCAGGCACTCTGCAAAAACAGGCATTGAGCACTCCAGAAAAAAGTGCCGCTACAAAAATCATAATTCCTATTATTACAGAGCCGTAGCGTTCCTCCATGGCAGGTCCAAGCAGCAGAATAAAAATTAAATTGCAGATTAAAAACGGTGCATCGGTATAGCCGAACACATGCAGAAACAGCCTGACTATAGAACGAAAATCAGAAAAGGCAAATGGAAGCACCCCACCCTCTGCAGTTGGAGTCAAAAGCCACTGCCCCGAAAAGCTGCCTTTAAAAGCAAATGTATCAAGAACAAAAATCAGCAGGGCAACCAGCGCAAAAGTGAGCGTAACCGGCGCATCATACACAAATTTTAATTTTAATTTTTTCTTTGTCATGTTTGTATTATCGGGAATATTTGTTTAAGGATTTAGAACTGATTATTTTTTCAATGATGGCTTTACCTTTATATCATCTATTATTTGCTGAATGTGAGGAATGAATTTTTCAGGAAGCCCTGTAATTTCTAAAAATTTCCTGGAATCTTCGCCAAGCAGATAATCTGTACTTACAGAAAAAGCATGAGAAAGCTTTAACAACATTTCTATGGAAGGCTGAATATTGTCATTTTCCCAATTTGATACACTTTGCTTTGAGACTCCAAGCTTTGCTGCTAAATCTACCTGGCTAAACCCTCTTTCAATTCTTAACTGTTTGATTCGTTCATTCAGCAAAATTCCGCCTCTTTTCCAAGTCTATTTCATTAATACTATTGTATTTATTTATTTGACTTTTCATAAATACTAAAGTATTGTAATAATAGACCAAAGCTAACGGAGGATTTTATGAAAAGACTGCTTTTACTTTCAATGATTTTGATGATTGGAATGTCATGTATAAGTTGCAATCTTGGAAATCAGGACAATAATGTAAATAATGGGAATCCAAATAATTCAAATAATTTCTTGACATCAAAAATAAAATTTAATTTTTCTGGTGCTAAGGCTGTAGCTCAACTGGATTCAAGTGCTTCCAGATCTGCCTCCGATGATTTGAACACTTTTGTTAAGATTCTTTCAGACGGATCTTTTGAAAATGCAATTACAATTAACGGCAATATAAGTTTGCGCCCTGTAATTGCAATTTACCACTCACCGGTTTCTGATGATGTATTTGTACATTTTAGCGGTATTACATCATTAGGATGGGATCAGAAAACTAATAAAGAACAATGTATAGGCAGTTTGATCTGTGTACATTCTGATGGTAGTATTGTAGATATTTTAAAAGTGAGAGAACACCAAGTTTGGTGGTGTAGATATCTAGAATATGAAAATCTCTATCAAAATCTTCTGACATTTGATTCAGCTGGCAACCTTTATTTTGTTGCTAATAATATTAATTACGATTCGAATGGGAATCAACTTAGTTCTTCAGGAAATATTCTATATCAATTTAATCCTGTTACAAATGAACTCACACAAATGGTAGCAGGTGTAGAAGGAACTTCTTATTCAAAATTACAGATCAGCAATGATGGAGAATGGATTTTTGTTCAAGGAAGTCGTTGGTTTGGTTCTACGCAGACATATTTTGTTAGAGCTATTCCTGCTGATAATCCCAATAATTTTACAAATATCTACTACTCCTCATCTAATTGGGTATCTGATACCGGAGAATGGTGGGTATATGATGATAATTCAAATCGCTTGTATTATATAACAACGGATGGAGATAACAGCGGGCTCTTTACTGTATCACGTGAAAATAATTTTAAAGATAAACAATTTTTACGAACAAGCATTGGTGGAAACTTGTATGATTTATTTCAAGATTTCTTTGATAATATTATAACTTCAAGTCAATTAATGGAAAAAATTCAAATCAGTTACTCAGCAGAAATTGAATTAAGAATTGAGGAATACGAAAACAATTCAACGACTTCACAATGGGAATATCATACATATATAAACACAGATGCATTGGAAATGCTGAAAAACAAATATAGTGATAGTTTGATTGCACAAATTCAACAATATGGTAACGGAGGATGGGAATATTTTAATGCTCATTCTTATTATATATACATTAATGGGACAAATAATTACAACTTCTGGGATTACTTTATCAACTATAATAGTATAAACCAATTATCCGCCACCACCGACGGAATCTATGGACGATACTTCAACGGCAAC
This sequence comes from Treponema sp., assembly GCA_017616165.1. Classification (GTDB taxonomy): domain Bacteria; phylum Spirochaetota; class Spirochaetia; order Treponematales; family Treponemataceae; genus Treponema_D. The sequence continues at coordinate 24,675 of JAFZYR010000040.1, read as the reverse complement.
AAACTCTGCATAATCCATATTGCTGACGCAGAAGGCAACCTCATCGAAGAAAACAAAAAAATCAATCTCCCAAGTGGAAAAATCATTGATTACAAAGAATACAAAAATAAAATCTTCTTAAAATACGCTCTCACCACTTCAAGCGGAGCCGAACTGGGTTATCATCACATCTATGCCGTGGATTTACTTGCAAATGAATATGTAAACTGCTTTGAAAATGTTGCAAACAGAAATGCACTGGAAGTAGTTTCATATAGCATTGGTGCCGACAGATTATATTTTAGTGCTGTCAGAGGAACTGCAATAGAAAACAATGTTGTTGATCTTTTGACAAACGAAGCAAATCCTCTTGAAGTTAATCGAAAAATGGTTGCAATATATGCATTCTAGTTTTTATGTGATTAGATTTTACAAAACATGGGCAGTTCTAAAAAAAAGAACTGCCTTTTTTATGCAATTTCGTTCAGGACCTTTACAGAACAATCTTTAATAAATTCCGGAGCAAAATCCAATCCGTTTGACCATGAGATTGTATAATTTTGAATGCAAAAATCCTTGAATAAAGAAATATCTTTCAAATCATTTATAATCTGGCGGTGATCACTCATGATAGTCTTTTTAAAATCCACAATATGAGTGCTCCCATCATTAAAAGAAACCTTTAATTTATAATCTTCAAAATATTCAGCAGAAATAACATGTAACATAAACAACCTCCGTATTAAACCAAAGGCGGAACTTTGTTAAAGGTTCCCTTCTTGTTCAATAAATCCCAATTTGCCATCAATTCCTTCTGATGCTGAGAAGCCCATTCTATTACAAATCCTGTAATTCTAGGAGGAAGTGAACCTGCTATTTTTGAGAGAGTTTCAATTTCAAAGGAAGCTTCTTCATCATTGTAATTTGCATGAAAATGAGGAGGCAAATGATCATTAAAATACATTGTAATTGTTATTCCTAAGAATCTGCTTATCTCTGGCATTATTATTTCGCTCCTTCAATTCAATTTTATCATCAATAATTTTAGAATTCAATAAAAAAGCCACAACCCTTAAATGTTTGCCCACAAGTTAAAAATGTGATATATTTAACATTATGAGCGAATTTATTAATCAGCCGTTACACACTGGCAGCGGCATAGCAGAAACGACCTCTATAGAAGTTCCTCCGGAAAAGGACGTTGTTTTTTATAACGACGACTATACCACTATGGAATTTGTGGTAAATGTACTTGTTTCGGTTTTTAATAAATCTCAGGAAAATGCTCAGCTCATAATGACCACCGTGCATGAACAGGGAAGCGCCGTAGTGGGAACCTATACCTACGATATTGCAGTTTCGCGCACAAACCTTACACGCAGCATTGCCAAACAGAACGGATTTCCTTTGCGTGTAGAAATAGAATAACGAGGAAAACAATTGAGCGACGGTAAAAAAGAAAAAAGCATCGTAAGACAGATGAAGGTAAGTCCCATGCTCTCAAAGATTTTGTCCGAATCTCTTGTTCAGGCAAAGCTTAATCATCATGAATTTTTTACGCCGGAGCATGTACTTGCCGTTGCCCTCCAGAATGATTTTGTTTGTCACATCCTAAGCGAAAGCGGTTCCGATTCCGAAGCCCTTCGCTCCAATATTTCTGATTTTCTTGCAAACAAGGTTCCGGTAGTTTCTGAAAATGCAGACTCAAAGCTCATGAGCACTCCTGTAGAATCAGCAGGCTTTCAGTCGGTTATGAACAGGGCTGTTTTTCATTGTGTTTCCAGCGATTCCGAAATGATTGATATTACCGACGTACTTGTGAGCATGTATGACGAAAAACGAAATTACTGCTCTTACTATCTGCGTTCAAGCGGACTGGATAAGCTGCGCCTTCTGGAAACAATTGGCCGCATAAAGGGCGTTCACGGAACTCAAAAGGAAAAGCAGAAATCTAACCAGCAGCTTCCGCCGGAGCTCATGTCCAACAACGAAGGCGGGCTTGACCGTTTTGCCGTAAACATGACCGAACAGGCAAGAAAAGGAATGTATGACGTTCTGATTGGCCGCGAGGATGAAATTGAACGCACCATTCAGATTCTGTGCCGCCGCAGTAAAAACAATCCTCTGCATGTTGGAGACGCCGGTGTTGGTAAAACCGCCGTTACACAGGGCCTCGCACAGCGCATTGTAAGCGGAGCTGTTCCTGACCTGCTCAAGGATTTTACAATCTACTCTCTTGATATCGGGCTTTTGCTTGCGGGCTCAAAATTCCGCGGCGACTTTGAAGAGCGCCTTCACTCTGTAATTGACGAGCTTAAGGAAAAGAAAAAATCCATACTTTTTATAGATGAAATTCACATGATAATGGGAGCAGGCACAAACGGCAGCTCTCAGATGGATGCAGCAAACCTGCTCAAGCCGGCCCTTGCCGACGGCTCCATCCGTGTAATCGGCTCTACCACCTTTGAAGAATATGCTTCGCATTTCGAAAAGGACCGTGCCCTTTCGCGACGCTTTCAGAAAATAGATATTGTGGAGCCTACCCGCGAGGAAGCCGTAAAAATCCTTAAGGGACTTGCACCAAAGTACGAGGAATATCACAACGTAAAATATGCACCTTCGGCACTGGAGGCCGCAGTAGATCTGTCGGTTCAGTATATGCCGGACCGCCGCCTGCCGGACAAGGCCATAGACATTATTGACGAAGCAGGTGCCTTCCAGAAGATTCACAAAAACGCACAGCAGATTACAGTTACTTCTATTAGACGTGTTACAGCCAAAATGGCAAAGCTTCCTTTGGATGCAGTAACCGGCGACGACAAGGATACCCTGCGCTATCTGGAAACAAACCTTAGCTCACAGATTTTTGGACAGGAAAGAGCCGTTCAGACACTTACAAAAGCAGTTAAGCGTGCCAGAGCTGGCTTCCGTAATCCGGACAAGCCTGAGGCCTGCTATCTTTTTGTTGGACCAACAGGCTGCGGAAAAACAGAGCTTGCACGAACTCTTGCAGAAGCACTTTCCATGCCGCTGCTTCGTTACGATATGAGTGAGTATCAGGAAAAGCACAGTGTAAGCCGTCTGGTTGGTTCACCTCCGGGCTATGTTGGCTTTGAAGAAGGCGGACAGCTTACCAAGGATGTTCGCAAAACTCCAAACGCTGTTATTCTTTTTGACGAAATAGAAAAGGCCCACGAGGACATATACAATATTCTTTTGCAGGTAATGGACTACGGCGTGCTCACCGATAACCAGGGACGCAAATCAGACTTCCGTAACTGCATTATAATTATGACCAGCAATGCAGGCGCCCGCGAAATGGAACGTGCAGGCATAGGCTTTGGTACCCAGGATTCAAATTATGACGAGGCAACTCTTATGGAAGCCGTAAACCGTCAGTTTGCCCCGGAATTCCGCAACAGGCTTGATGCAGTTGTACCGTTCGGCTACCTGGACAAAAAGATTGTACGCATGGTCTGCCAGAAGGAAATTGTAAAGCTTGCCCAGCGCGTAAAGTCAAAAAAGATTGTGCTCCTTGTTACTCCAAAGTGCATAGACCATCTTACCGAAGAAGGTTATTCAAAGGAATTTGGTGCCCGCAACATGGCACGCGTAATAGAAGAAAAAATTGCAAATCCGCTTGTTGATGAAGTCCTTTTTGGAAAGCTTTCAAAGGGCGGAACAGTCACAGCAGATTACAAGGGCGGTAAAACCGGCGTAACGTTCAGCTATGGAAAAGAAAACGATTAGACTCATAAAATGGGTTCTTCTTATTTTTAGCTTTATTGCCCTCCTGACCTTTCTGGTTTTGTTCTACAGTTCATTTTTTTATTCCCGTACAAGACTGCGTTCCGGAAACGAAAACAATCCTGCAGACACCTGCCTTTATCACATTATGGTTACGGGAACCTACGAAAACCAGAGCTTTCTTTCTGGGCTTTATGCTGGTGCCGATGCACTTTCCAAGTCCTACAATGCAATGGTAGACCTGCACGTTCCGGACAGTCAGGCAGGCACCACCTCGCTCCAGGAGCTTTTGGATTACTGCTCCTTTATGAATGCCGACGGAATTATTGCCTATATAGATTCGCCTGATGACACACCAGAGCTTTTGCAGCGCACAGACGCACCTGTAATTCCGCTTGTAACAACTGGTCAGTTTTCGGCAAATCTTCCGCAGGTTTCTTACGTCGGAATCAACAACTGGGAGCTGGGAAAAAAGATTGCCGACGAGGTTCATTCCTTAATTACTGGCGATGCCTACGTTTATATCATAAGCGACTTAAATGCCACCAATTCTGCAAACCTCATAAGCAGTCTTCAGCTTGCGCTCCAGGAAAACCGCGACATTCAGTCCGAAGTGCTTGAGGCTCTTCCGGATATTCTTGAGCTTGAAGAAAACAAAAATATTTTTATATGCCTTACCGAAGACGATACCATAATGACAGCCCAGCAGCTTTCGGAGCAGTTTCCGGCAACTGATTATAAGCTGCTTGGATTTGGCGGAAACGAAGTATGCCAGCTTTATCTTCAGAAGGGCTACATAACTGAGCTTTTTTCACTGGACCCGGAAAAAATAGGCGAAACCGCACTCCGCGAGCTTTTTGAATACCGCAACAAGGGTTACGCAAACAGCTATATCACTGCAGATGTAAGGATAGAAAAAACGGGGGCTATAAAATGAAAAAAAAGCTTTTAAACCCCGTTGTTTTTATAAGGCACAGAACCCTACGCTGGCGAATAATGCTTTGCATCGGTATTGCCATTTTTATGCTTACCGTAAGTATTTTTATGACAATGCGCTTTTCCTATTATTCCATAAACAACCTTGGCGATTCCTACAAATCAAACTCGGAGCTTACTCAGTTTACACAGTCGGTTTCGGCAACAGAAAACGCCATGGAAGACTATGTCATCTACCGAACCTTTGAAAGTATTGATGCCTACTACAACTCGCGCACCAAGGTAGAAGAGTTTTTCGAAAACCTGCAGGAATTTCCGTCGCGCAATGATGTTTATCACAAGGAATACATTGTGCATCAGCTTACAGAATCCTTCCTTTATTACAGCAACATGGCAATTTCTGCAAGACGTGCAAACGACGAGGAAGAGCTTGGCGTTGCCTATAAATACGCAATGGACAGCTACAACTATCTTGTAAATCAGATACTGGAACTTAACAATATGCGCCTCCAGCAGAACGCCAATCGTTACGACGAAAACCAGAACAGGATCCGTATTACAAATACACTCAGCGTTGTATTCTTCCTTATATTCTCTGTGCTCATTTTCTTTGTGCTGTATTTTACAATTACTTCCATTATGGAGCCGCTCGCAGATCTTTCGGAGGTTTCAAACAAGGTCAGTCAGGGTGATTTTGATATTCCGCTTTTTAACAGTAAATCTACCGATGAAATTGGAAACCTTTGCCGTGCCTTTGATAAAATGATTATAAGTATCCGCGAGTACATTGACACCATCTGGGAAAAAGCCCGTACCGAAGCAGAGCTCAAGGAAAAGGAAATTGAAATGCAGACGCTCTACACCGACGCCCAGCTGCGTGCCCTGCAGAACCAGATAAATCCGCACTTTTTGTTTAATACGCTCAACACCGGTGCACAGCTTGCCATGATGGAAAATGCCGACAAGACCTGCTACTTTATTGAACAGGTTGCAGACTTTTTCCGCTATAATATCCAGCAGCAGAGCCGTACCGTTTCGATTGACGAAGAACTTGGATTAATAGATAATTTTGTATATATCATGAAGGTGCGTTTTGGTAACCGTCTGGAATTTACCAAGGATATTCCAAAGGGTGAATTCCCACAGGCCATTCCATCCATGACGCTCCAGCCTCTTGTAGAAAACTGCATAAAGCACGGACTCAAAAATACAAAGGGCAAGGTTCTTCTTAAGCTTGAAATTGAAGAAAGCTTTATTGTAATTAGCGTAAGCGACAACGGCGAAGGAATGCCAGACAAAACCAAGGAGGCTGTTTTTGCAGCGGTTGCCTCGGGTACTACACGACTTGCTCCGGAGGTTCTGGATGATAATTCAACGCACAACGGAACAGGTCTTATAAGTGTATTCATGCGCCTGCAGCTGCAGTTTCACCGTAATGACCTTTTTGATATTACCAAGGGCGATAACGGCGAAGGCACCAAATTTATAATCAGGATTCCAAGAAATGTTTAATATACTTGTAACAGACGACGAACAGATTGTAATAGATTCTCTTTCCTTTATTATCAACAAAAATTTTGCTGATGAAGCCAGGGTGTTCACTGCCCTTTCCGGCACCGAAGCAATAGAAACTGTAATGAAGGAAAACATTGATATAATCTTTATGGACATAAACATGCCGGGCCTTAGCGGACTTGAAACCGTAAGCGTAATTACAAAGCTCAAGCCGAATATTGTATTTGTTATTTTGAGCGCCTTTGACCGTTTTCAGTATGCGCAGGAGGCAATAAATCTTGGAGCCTACAAGTACATAACCAAGCCGGTAAACCGAAATGTTGTAATAGAAACAATCCGCGGCGCAATGCAGCTTGTTCAGGAAAAGCAGGGAAAGCTTAGTGCAGACCTTGAGCTTCACAAAAAGCTGGACCTTGTTTCCCCGATGATTGAAAACGATTTTATCTACGCCTGCATTTACAACAACGACAAATCCATAGACCTGACCTCTTATCTGGATTATTTTAATCTTTCCGAAAACGCCTGGGTTTTCTGTTGCTTTGAATTTCCAAACATCAATTCGGACAATCAGTATAACACCTATCTCAAGGTCCACGACTTACTGAACACAGAGCACCGCTGTCTTGTGAGCAGCTTTATGATGAACCGTATTGCCGTATTCTATCCTGTATTTTCTGAAAACCCGGATTACGCAGAGGTTCAGGAGCAGATAAAAAAGCTTTACCAGATGATAAGCTATAAGGTAGCGGCAGGAATACGAGCCGGTGTAAGCAATATTTTTACAGACAAGAGCCTGCTGCAAAGCTCCTATACCGAAGCCCTTTCTGCGCTGAACAAAACAGATGCAAACGGCGGACTCCTTTTTTCCGGTGATAACCAGCCGCAGACAGTGGTACAAAAAACAAACTCCGCAGAATTTAAAAATCAGATTTTGAACAAGCTTTCGGCCGGAGATTCAGGTGGTGTGCGTTCGTTCCTGGAGCTGTTTACTTCGGAGCTGCTTTCTACAGGCATGCCGCTTGATAAAATTAAAAACAGCATTTTTGACCTGATTGTAACTGCAAATAATGCAACCCGCGAGCTCAATAAGGGCTTTACCAGCAGCACCTTTGACAATGCCTTTGCAACCCTGAGCAGCCAGAACGACACAAAGCTCTTAAAGGAATTTGCACAGAAATTTCTGCTGGAATGCACAGCCGCAGTGGCAGGCGTAAAAAAGGCAGAAGAAAATCCTATAATCAAAAAGGTTTGCGCCTATGTAGACGATAACCTTTCGAGCGATATTTCGCTGGATACAGCTGCAGAATTTGCGGGAGTAAGTTCCTTCTATTTAAGTAAGCTGTTTAAGGAAGAAAAGGGCGAAACCTTTATCAATTATATTTCTGACAAACGACTTGAAAAATCCCGACAGCTGCTTGCCGAAACAGCGCTTTCTATAAAGGAAATTACAGCCGCCGTGGGCTACAACGACCAGAACTACTACAGCCGAATCTTTAAATCCAAATATGGTCTTTCGCCAAAGGAATACCGCAAGGCAAATGGAGGAGACAGATGAAATTAAACAAGCACGTACAGGTACTTATCCGTAAGACTGCAATACTTTTATTATTCCCGCTCATTTTTGCTTCCTGCCAGAAAAAGGAAGGAACAGTTGCCGCAAAGCAGTCTTCTACAGCGTCAGAACACAGCCTTACAATCGGCTTTTCCATAGACACTCTTGCCATAGAACGCTGGCAGCGCGACATGGACGTATTTATAAACAAGGTAAAGGAGCTTGGCGCAAATGTAATTGTTCAGAATGCCGGCAACAGCATGGAAGAACAAAACCGCCAGCTTTTATATTTAATGGAACGCACTGACGCAATAGTAGTTCTTCCAAAGGATGCCTCAGCCATAACCGAAAGCGTACAGAAAATCAAGGCAAAGGGCATCCCGATTATTTCCTACGACAGACTGGCGCTTAATGCAGACATAGATCTTTATATGACCATAGACAGCGAAAAGGTTGGCGAATATATGGCTTCTCACATGCTGCGTCATACAAACGGAAAAAACTGGTACTGCATTCTTGGACCGGAAGAAGACTACAACATGACCCTTATATATGAAGGAATTAAGCGAATTGTCCGCGAGGGCCCTGTAAAAATAAATCATGTATTCCACACCGAAAACTGGAACTACGACCTTTCTTACCAGGAAATGGTGCGCATCTTAAAAAGCGATGTTTTTCCGGATGCAATTATCTGCGGTAATGATGCAGTTGCCGCAAGTGTAATTCAGGCTATAAACCGCTATTACCCTGATACTCACATTCCGGTTTGCGGCCAAGATGCAGATATTCTTGCCTGCCAGTACATTGTTCAGGGTAAGCAGGATTTTACTATATATAAGCCTATTATCCGTCTGGCAGAGCTGGCAGCAGAATGTGCAGTAGCCCTTGCAAAGGGCGAGCCGCTGCCAACAGGTAACGCGCGCATCAGTAAAATTAATAACGGCTACGCAGATATTCAGACTGTCTGGCTCGAGCCCGAATATGTAGATAAATATAACCTGGACAAAGTGATTATAGAGTCGGGCTTCCATAGTGCAGCGTCTATTTATAAAGATTAGATTGTCGGGTCAAAATTAGCACAAAATATACAACAAAAAAATCTAGAAATTCCCAACCCACTTCTTAAAGAATTCTCATCAAAAATAAGAAAATACCAAGAATTTGTAGAAAATGAGTGAATTTATATTGACTTCATACCCTATAATGCCTAAGTAGAAAGGTCGTCGACCTTAAATAATAAAAAATGAGGAGTTTTTACAAATGAAAAAAATTGTAGCAATTCTTTTGGCAGTTGCAACATTGACAACTGCATTCGCAGCAACAAAATCAAAGGGTAAAGTAGGTATCTCTATGCCTACAAAAGACTTGCAGCGCTGGAACCAGGATGGTAACAACATGTATGGTGACTTCGTAAAGGCAGGTTATACAGTAGACCTTCAGTATGCTGCTAACGATATCGCAACACAGATATCACAGATCGAAAACATGATTACAGGAAAATGTAAGGTTCTCGTAATCGCTGCTATCGATGGTTCTTCACTTTCTAACGTTCTTGCAACAGCAAAGAAGAAGAAGATCCAGGTTATTGCATATGACCGTCTTATCATGGACACAGATGCAGTTTCTTACTATGCAACATTCGATAACTACAAAGTAGGTACTCTCCAGGGTGACTACCTTGTTGACAAGCTCGGACTTAAGACACGTTCAGCTTCTGATCCAGTTTACATGGAATTCTTCACTGGTGACCCAGGTGACAACAACATCAACTTCTTCTTCGGAGGAGCTATGGATGTTCTTACACCTTACATCAACTCTGGCGTAATCGTATGTCTTTCTGGACAGACAGCTAAGGCTCAGTGTGCTACATTGAACTGGTCTACAGAAGAAGCTCAGAAGAGAATGGAAAACCTTATTACATCTAACAAGTACTCTCCAAAGGGACAGAAGCTTGACGCTGTATACTGCTCTAACGACTCTACAGCTAACGGTGTAACAAACGCTCTTCTTTCTGCTGGATATGATGCATCTAACTTCCCAGTAATCACTGGTCAGGACTGTGATATCGTATCTATGAAGAACATGCTCAAGGGATATCAGTCAATGTCTATCTTCAAGGATACTCGTACACTTGCTGCTCAGGTAGTAAAGATGGTAGAAGCTATCATGAACGGAACAACTGTTCCTGTAAATGATACAAAGACATACAACAACAACGTAAAGGTTGTTCCATCATACCTTTGTGATCCAGTATTCGGTGACCTCAGCAACTACAAAGAATTGCTGATCGACTCAGGATACTACAAGGAATCAGAACTCAAATAGTTTGAGTTAGATTCTTGACTCAGGGGGCGGCCCTAATCGCCGCCCCTTTTTTTATAAAAACCAGATTATTATTGATAATTAATTAATAAAAGAGGGGTTCCAATGGCTAAGACATTATTGGAAATGAAAAATATCACCAAGGTTTTTCCCGGTGTAAAGGCGCTCGACAATGTAAATCTTACAGTTGAAGATGGTGAGATTCACGCAATCTGCGGCGAAAACGGTGCGGGAAAATCGACTTTGATGAATGTTCTAAGCGGTATTTATCCATACGGAACATACGACGGCGACATTGTTTACGACGGAGAAATCTGTAAGTTTCAGACAATCAGGGACAGTGAAGCAAAGGGTATTGTAATTATTCATCAGGAGCTTGCTCTTGTTCCGCTTTTGACAATTGGTGAAAACATGTTCCTCGGAAACGAAAGAGGAAGCAAAGCAAAAATCAACTGGTCCGAAACCTTTGATAAAGCCGATGAGCTTTTGAGAACAGTAGGACTCAAGGATTCGTCTAAAACACTGATTAAGGATATTGGTGTTGGAAAACAGCAGCTTGTAGAAATTGCCAAGGCTCTTGGTAAGAATGTACGTCTGCTTATTCTTGACGAGCCTACAGCTTCTTTGAACGATACAGAAGCAAAGCATCTTCTTGATCTGCTTCTTGAATTCAAAAAGCAGGGAATGACTTCTATCATCATTTCCCACAAGTTGAATGAAGTTTCTTATGTTGCAGATAAGATTACTGTTATCCGCGACGGACAGACAATCACAACACTTGATAAAAAGAAAGATAATTTTACTGAAGATATGATTATTTCTGCCATGGTAGGTAGAAGCATTACCGACCGATTCCCTAAGCGCGAATCACACGTTGGTGAAGTTTGCTTTGAAGTTAAAGACTGGTGTGTAGACCATCCGGTATTCGACGGAATTAAGGTTTGCGACCACATTAACTTTAACCTGCGCAAGGGAGAGGTTCTGGGAATTGCAGGCCTTATGGGTGCCGGACGAACAGAGCTTAGCATGAGTATCTTTGGTCGATCTTACGGAGCAAATATCCGTGGACACATATATATGAACGGAAAGGAAGTTTCCTTCCCTAACGTAAAATCTGCAATTAAAGCAGGTCTTGCATACGTTACCGAAGACCGCAAGGGCAACGGTTTGATTCTTACTGAATCAATCTGTAAGAACACAACTGCTGCAAAACCAGAAAAGATTTCTAAGCACTACATCCTTGACTTTGATAAGGAACGTCAGTATTCCGAAGAAATGGCCAAGGAAATGCATACAAAGTGTGCAACCGTAATGGAAAACGTAGAAAACCTTTCGGGTGGTAACATGCAGAAGGTTTTAGTAGGTAAATGGCTTTTTGCAGAACCGGACATTTTGATTTTGGACGAACCAACCCGCGGTATTGACGTTGGTGCCAAGTACGAAATCTACTGTATCATCAACAAAATGGTTGCAGAAGGTAAATCTGTAATCATGATTTCTTCGGAAATGCCAGAGCTTTTGGGTATGGCAGACCGTATCTACGTTATGAACGAAGGCAAGATGATTGCAGAAATGGACGGAAAAGAAGCAACTCAGGAAAAAATCATGACTGAGATTATCAATTCTGGAAAGACCTTAGATCTTAATACACAGGAGTAAAAAAATGAGTGAAAAGAAAGCATCTAATGTTTCTAATACATTAAAAGCAGTACTTAAAAGCAACACAATGCTTTTTATACTTGTTGGAGTTATGATTCTGTTTGAAATCTTAATCAGAATCACTGGCCACGGTTCTTTGTTTGCACCAGCCAACGTTACCAACATTATCCGTCAGAATGCCTACGTAGCAATTCTGGCAACTGGTATGCTGCTTTGTATCCTTACCGGTGGTAACATCGATTTGTCTGTTGGTTCTGTAGTAGCCCTTGTTGGTGCTCTTGCAGGTGTATTTATTGTAAACTGGGGCTGGCCAATCTGGCTTGCAGTAATTGCATGTCTTATTCTTGGTACTGCAATTGGTGCCTTCCACGGCTTCTTTATTGCTTACATCCACATTCCGCCGTTCATTACTACCCTTGCCGGTATGCTTTTGTGGCGTGGTGTTGCAACAATCGTACTTGATGGACGCCCAATCGCTCCATTCCCACAGAAATACCTGAACCTTTTCGAAAGCTATCTGCCGGTTTCTACAGATGCAACCTACGAAAAGTTTGGTGATATTGAACTGTTTGATGAATGGGTAGACAAATACACACTTATGATTACTTTGATTGTTACACTCATTGCAATTCTTGCTTATGTAATTCTTGAAATTGTAAGCCGCCGCAACAAGATTAAGAAGAACTACACAGTTCAGTCACGCGGTTCATTCATTGCAAAGCTGGTTGTACTTTCAATCGTAATCTTTATCATTGGTCAGTTCCTTGCACGTGACCGTGGTCTTCCAGTAGTTTTGATCCTCCTTGGTGTAATCATTGCAGTTTACTCATACTTTACACAAAATACTGTTCCAGGACGCTACCTGTATGCAATTGGTGGTAACGAAAAAGCAGCCCGCCTTTCCGGTGTAAACACAAAGAATGTAATGTTCTTTGCATATACAAACATGGGCTTTATTGCCGCAGTTGCCGCTTTGGTAACAATTGCACGTATGAACTCTGCACAGCCAACAGCTGGTCAGAACTACGAAATGGATGCCATCGCTTCCTGCTTTATTGGTGGTGCTTCTGCCTACGGTGGAACAGGTACAGTTGGTGGTGCCGTAGTTGGTGCTATCTTCATGGGTGTATTGAACAACGGTATGTCTATCCTCGGTGTAGACATGAACTGGCAGCGCGCTGTTAAGGGTATGGTACTTCTTGCAGCCGTAATCTTCGACGTTGTTTCAAAACAGAAAAAGGCTACCAAGAAAAAGGCATAACTTTTTTTTCATAAAAATTTAAAAGAACTTCTTTTACTGGTACAGTGCTTTCCTCCTGTACCAGTTTTTTTTATCTTATAATGGTAAACGCATTATAAATCTCATTGGATCCAAATGGCTACCGGTCGCAAAATCGGCTTTGTCGAAACCGCAGGCTCGCCTGCTAGTCGCTGAAGTGCCTTGTAATTATATACTTGGCCGCTTAAGCGGCCGCACTTCAGAGCCTTTTCGCAAAGCCGTTTCACTCCCTCCCGCCAATTATTATCATAAGGATTTATAATGCGTTTACCATAGTCTATTTTTCCATACTATCTATATATGTAGGGTTCCGTATTATAAATCATATAAATATACACTGGCGCGAAGGAACAAAAAGGGGGGCAAAATGACTCTGTTTGTTGATGCCGCGGGAGCGGCATTTAATAGTTCCTATGCAACAAACAGCGTCAAGCAGGCTAGCCGGCGGTTTTGACCCCCGTTTTGTGACTGGGAGCCAATTAGATTTAGTATCCGATTTATAACACGGAAACCCGGATTTTCAATTTGACAGATAACTCTTTTTGCTTTACAATTAAAAGTGAACTATTCTAAATGTTTATAATAGAGGTGAAGTATATGCCAACATGGATTTGGTTTATAATTCTCCCTGTTGTTGGAATTGTTCTTGGATGGATTATTCGCTGGCTTTATGCCAGATTTCAATTATCTGCTTCAGAACAAAAGGCAGAACGTGTAAAACAGGACGCAATTAGAGAAGCTGAAGCACAGAAAAAAGAAATTTTGTTAAATGCAAAAGATGAGCTCATTCGGGAAAGAAATCAGCAGGAAAGAGAAAACCGGGAGCGCAGGGCTGAAATACAGCGTTATGAAGCCCGTCTGAACAAGAAGGAAGAACTTCTTGAAGAGCGCGCCGCCCAATTTGAGAAAAGTGAAAAAGAACTTGCAGATCAAAAAAATGCAATGGTAAAAAGGGAAGAATTCCTTTCAAAACAGGAAGAAATGTACAGAACAGAGCTCGAAAAAATCTCGGGACTGTCTGCACAGGAAGCAAAAGACCTTATTATCAAGAATCTGGAAAACGAGGCTCGCCACGATGCACAGGCTCTTATTAATAAGATTGAGCAGGAAGCCCAGCTTACCGCAGAAAAGAAAGCAAAAGACATCTTAATCACTACAATTCAGCGTATTGCTCCGGAAACTACAAGCGATATTACCGTTACAACAGTTTCGCTGCCTAGCGACGAAATGAAGGGGCGTATTATCGGACGCGAAGGACGCAATATCCGTACTCTGGAAACACTTACCGGCGTAGATATTATCATTGATGATACTCCGGAAGCAGTAGTAATCTCATGCTTTGACCCTGTGCGCAAGGAAATTGCCAAGGAAGCACTTGAACGCCTTATTTCCGACGGCCGTATTCATCCGGCACGCATCGAAGAAATTGTACAGAAGGTTACCCACGAGGTTCAGAATAAGATTTACGAAGAAGGTGAAAAGGCACTCTTTGACCTTGGAATTCACAACATGAATACTGAAGGAATCCGTGCACTTGGACGCCTTTACTTCCGTACAAGCTACGGACAGAACGTACTTACCCACTCAAAGGAAGTTGCAATGGCTGCAAGCATGATTGCTGCAGAAATTGGAGCAGACCGCGAGCTTGCTAAACGTGCCGCCATCCTTCACGATATTGGTAAGGGTGCTGAAAATGACAGCGACCAGAACCACGCAGAGGTTGGTGCCGAAATGGCCCGCAAGATGGGTGAAAATGCAGCCGTTATCAACGCAATTGCCGCTCACCATAACGATGTAGAAGCAACAAGCCTTGAAGCAATAATAGTTCAGATTGCAGATGCAATTTCTGCTTCAAGACCGGGTGCCCGCAAGGAGACAATTGACAATTATGTTAAGCGTCTTGAAAATCTGGAAGCAATTGCCGAAGGCTTTAACGGTGTAGAAAAGGCCTATGCTATTCAGGCTGGACGAGAATTACGTATTCTTGTAAACAACGAAAAGGTGCCTGACGGCGAAGTTAAGGAGCTTGCACGCAGCATAGCAAAGCAGATTGAAACAGACCTGCGCTATCCTGGACGCATACGCCTTACAATGATTAGAGAAACACGAATTATCGAGTACGCTCGATAAATCCTGTTATAAAATTAGGGGGAAGGGACCGGTCATTCTGGCTGGTCCCTTTTTTTATAACCTTATGCCTCCATTGAGGCACAGGATGTGATCGGTATTGTAGTTTCCACGGGGAACACAGCGGTAATAGGCCCCTACAAAAGGCCTTACCTTATAAATCTTGTCCTTCATAAAATCATATTGAATTCCAAGTCTAAAGCCGTTTCCCCAGGACTTATTGGTATTTTTCCCGGCTGTTTTTTCGCCGGTCTGCGCGTCCATGTTATAAAAGTCGCTGCGGTTTCCCAGTGAATAGGCAATTGTAAAGCTGAGCCCTGCAAGATTAGGGAAAATCTTTATTCCCGTAAAAAATGCGTAATCCACCGAATGGTAATAAAAGCCGTTATCCCATATAAAATCGCAGAAGGTCTCGGCCCCAAGCACTACCTTTATCTGTTCCGCAATATTAATGTTTGCATCATAGGTAAGCCCCGCAACAATACGCTTAGTATTATCGGAATTCATGACGGTTTTGCGGCTGGAATCGGCGTTATCGCTATAAATGGAAACCCCGGTTCCTAATGAGACCTCATTTATAAACAGACTGCTGTCATCGGCAAAAACAGAGAAACCTAAAACTAATAAAAAAATAGATATAAAAAGTTTTTTCATAAGAATATTGTCATTGCGAGCCGTAGGTGTGGCAATCCATTACTCCAGATTGCCACACTTCGTTCGCAATGACGCTGGATATTTAGTTCTGCAGTACTATGAGTGCACCAAGTACAATCAGATGGCAGGCAAAGTTATACAGCCATTTTAAGAAATTGTGTGTTCCGTTGTGGAACAGGCCGCCGTTGCCAAAGAAATCAATAAGAACAATTGCAACAATCCATACAATCATAATGATTAACATAAGGATTTTTCCAAGTGAACCAAATTTGTCGCCGATAAACAGCTCAAGAATAAGGAAAACACCGGCAATAAGCTCAATAATACCAAAAACAATGCAAAGAATGCTTTCTACGTTTCTTGCATCAATAAGATATTTGATTGCGGCAATTCCTTCGTCTCCGCCACCCTGCAGTGCCCAGATTCCTGCTACTGTGAGCATTACTCCAACTGCAATCTGAAGCAAAAGTCTTCCCAATGAAAAGTTAGATGCCTTTCCCATATGTTCCTCCTAATGTCATTATCGGGCTTAACCCGACAAGCTCTATTTATATATCACCTTAAAGGCTTGATATACTACTTTAATGTCGGGCGTAAATTCAAAGCCAAGAACTGCGCCTTCATCCTCCAGATATTCGGTCTGCTTTTGTCTCCAGGCGTCCAGGCTTTCATCCTCGCCTTCTTTTTCGGCCATTTCCCAGGTTACTTCATTAAACGGAAGCACATTTACAGCCTCAAGCTCAATCACGCATGCAGGCTTACCTGCCCTGTCTACAACTATATAAAGCTCGCCCGATACAGGCAGCGGCTCCTGGTCTATTGCAAAGGTTGCATAGCTAGAAAAAAACGCTGTTTTACGTCCGGTTATAACAAGAGTGGTTAATTCGTCGTTTACAAAGCCCTTGGCGTCAAAGCTAAGGTCACCTGCACAACGGGTCTCTGGAGGAAGTGATTTTTCTGTAAGAAATTTTGTCCAGTATTCGTCAAGCTCTGTCATTGTTCAGTTCCCGGTTTTTACACCCGCTATTTTTTGCACAGTCTGATTATAAAGGCAGTTATAAAAAGCAAGCTTGGAATTACTGCCGACAAAAGTGAAACTAGCGGCATGCCTGCAACAAGCACAGAATCTGCCGCAAAAACGCCAAGCTCTACCATAAGGTCTACGACCAGGGCTGCATAAGAAAACAAAAAGCCTGCAACAAGGAACATCCAGCTGGCATCACGGGTTTTTGACATTACAAAAATTGCAAGAAAGGCTGCAATTCCGCCAAGAACAAGCTTAATTATAAACAAAAGAAGCTGTGAATTCATATTTCTTATTTGTCTCCTTTGAAGGGTGTCTTTTTAAGCTGACTGAAAACTCCGGTATCTGCACCAAAAGGCACTACCGAAGGCTCATTATAATTTGGATTTATGACAAGGCCGCAGTCAAGGCAATGGCGCACAAAATCATCATATTCATTTTCGGAAATTTTTGGGAATAAATAAGGTCCCTTGCGCTCCCAGTATTTTGTAAGAACCGGGTCCCAGATAAACCAGTCTTTTTCTGAACGTTCACCTATAGCCGCAGTAAGATTGTATACTGCACGGGTAACAGCGGTTTCAAGTGCAAAAGGAACGGTAAGCGCATCTTTTAATGAACTATCATCCTTTACAAGCTCCTGAGCTGCTGCTACAAGCCAAAGACCTTCGCCCCAGGCAAGCGGTGGATTTATAAGCACACAAGCTGTTTTAGTCCAATCAGAATTTCCGGGATTCCACGGACGATAAACTGCAGTACTTTTGGGAGAAATAGACAGGGCTGCCTGTAAAGCTGTTGTTTTATCCGGAAAAAAGGCAAGCTTACGGTCAGAACCCAGCAGCTGCGAAACGGCCTTTGTAAGACGAAGATGCGGCTTTTCTTCGCAGATAAACCCGCCTGTGAGCCCCTTGTTGAGCATGTTTTTTAAGAAGGTTCCGGCATTTTTGGAGTCCCAGCCAAGAATTGCGCGGCCGTTTTCAAGATATAAATCTGTAAGTCGGATTGATTTTTTTGTATATAAAAAGCAGCCCCTTGCGCGGGTTATAATGCCGTATTTTGAGTAAATAAGATTGTACAGCTCAGTATTTGTCATATAGATTATTATACCACAGTTATTTTCTTTGACGCAATGTAGTTTCTGTAAAGCCCTTTTGCGCAAGCTTTTCCTGAGTGGAAATAACCTTTTCGGCAGGTACGTTTTTTATTGCAACACGGGTAACCTCGCCGTAGTTTTGCAAAACTATATCCTTAAAGCCCGCCTTAGAAAGCTCCTTTGCACGGGCCTTTGCGTTGTCCTTTGATTTAAAAGCACCAATCTGAATGTCCCAGTAGGTTCCTGCAACAAGCTTTGCCTTGGTAGCAGCCGTTGTCTGTGTAGAAGAGTCTCCGCCAAGCTTTGCCATGATTTTTGCCGCACTTGCAGCAGTCTGACGGCTAAGCTTTGTGTCAGGGCCCTGCTTTACAATTTCAAGCTTTACCTTTGCAGTGCCTGTTCCAATCATGCCAAGCTTTACGGCAGCAGCCTTAGAAAGATCAATTTCGCGTGAAGCAACAAAGGGGCCGCGGTCATTTACACGAACCTCTACGCTTTTTCCGTTTGCAAGATTTGTTACCTTTAGAATTGTATTAAACGGCAGAGATTTGTGCGCGCAGGTAAGTGCATTCATGTTAAATTTTTCGCCGTTGGAGGTCTTTTTTCCGTGAAAATCCTCTGCATAGTAGGAGGCGGTGACACCGGTTTTATAAAGGGAGGCAAACAGGCAGGTGTGCCCAAAAATCATCAAAATTACTGATATAACAACAAATCTCTTCATATTTAAATTATCGGCATTTTTGAGTGGTCGCGCAGATTATCTTTTGCTATAATGTAAAAATGAATTTTGGATTTTCTTATGTGGGACTGGCTTATCTTATTATGCTCATGGTTCCGAATCTTATCTGGACTAAAAAAAAGCCTGTTGATTATGATAAATATGTAAAAAATGAAAGCAAGGTGCTGCTGTTTTTTGAACGGGCAGGCGAAATTCTTGTGACTACTGCGGCTGTTGTTTTTGCAGACTTCAATCTGCAGGCGTGGAACTTGTGGGAGCTGTGGCTTTGTGCTTCTTTTATTCTCATGATTTTTTATGAGCTTTACTGGATACGCTATTTTCGAAGCCCACGTACCCTTAAAGATCAGTATTCCTGCTTTTGCGGAGTTCCTCTGGCCGGTGCATCGCTTCCTGTAGCAGCCTTTTTACTCCTTGGTTTTTACGGAAAAAATCCTATTATGATTACCGCTGTAGTGATTTTGGGAATTGGACACATTGGCATTCATGTTGCACATTCGGCAGAAGCAAGGCAGCAGGACGGGCAGGATGTACCAGAGCCGGCTCCTTCCGGTCTCACACGCTTTCTTTATCTTTTTGTTCAGTTTACCTGGGGACTGGGACAGACAATCATAGGCTTTTTCTTCTTCTTAATTCATATTGCAAGACCGCACCGCATTTACAGATGTGCTATCGAAACCCAATGGAAAAATCCTTATGCCGGACTTAGCCTTGGACCTTTTATATTTGTTCCGAATAATGAAGGTGACTATCTTACAGGCGCCAGAGTGCACGAATACGGCCATACAGTTCAGTCTTTGATTATGGGTCCTTTCTATGCAATTGTCGGCGTTATTTCTGTTGGCTGGGGAAGCATTTTGTATCCGATTTTGAAGGGCACAAAAAAATATAAGGACCTTCCCTACACCAAATGCTTTATTGAATACTGGGCAAGCTGGATTGGAGAAAAAGCAACCGGCGAAAAAGCTGTGTGGTAATTATTCCTTAGCGCTATTAAATCTGAACCACTTAAAATCAAAATTACTTCCCGGCAGGAATACAAAGCTGATTTTTGTTGGCCCCGTAATTGACATAAGCGGGAACGTTTTTTCTTCGTAGGAGTCGGTGTGGGTAAATTCTATTACCTGAGTTGAGCTTGTGCCGTCTGCTGCAAAAACCTTAAGGTGAATTGTATTGTTTTCGCTGTTTGATTTTCCGCAGATTGTAAGGCTTGTTGCGCCTACCCCACTTCCAAAATCCATGTCTGAAAAATCCAGGGTTACGTTGTTGCCAATTTGTTCAACTGCGGCGGCGGTTTTTGTAAAGGTGTCACCTGTTATGAGAGCGGCGTCCAGTGCGCAGAGCTTTGCAAAGGCCTTTGGTGTTTTTTCAAAATAAAAGCCGTGAAGATAAAGGTCTGTTTCAAAGCTTATTGTTATTGTGTGAACTCCAAAAAGACGGCGGCTTAGCGTGAATACGTTTTCGCTGTAGGTATTGTAAATTGATTCATGACGGTAGGTGAACTCTCCAAGCAGAGTGCTGTCACTGCCTGTGCCGTGTCCGTCCCAGATTTTTACCGGAAGCTCTGTAGAAAAGCTGAAGATCGGCAGATGAATTGTATCTGCACCGTCTGCGCCAAAATCCACCTTGTCAAAGCTTACCCAGGTTGGACCGCACTTTCGGTTTGAAATGCCGCTTTCAAGGGACATTTCAGGAGCCGGTTTGCTGTCGGTTTTGTCACAGTCTGTAAAGCGGCAGGCTTCGATGAGGCTGTATGGATTAAGGCGGCACTTTCCAAGCCCGCTTACGCTAAACGGCAGGTCGCTTATTACCTCGTCGTATTCTGTTTTGTTACGTGCAGTACAGCGAAGGATGCAGTCGCCGTCTCCGGTGGCGGTTATAATCTTTTGTTGCGGCCCTTCGAGAGCCTCAGGGACCGCAGAGACTTCAATATTATCACTTGCAATACATTCCTTGAGCACGGCATTCCAGTTTATTTGTTTATCTGTTGCGTTCTGGGGCAGGACTTTTGCAGATACCTGAACTTCTTTGTACGAGGCATTCAGTTGAGTCGGGCCGGCAGCGAGCAGTTCTATTTTCCTTACAGGAACATAAGTGGTCTGCGGCGTTATTGATTTATCTGGTTCAACCTGGCTCCAGGTGCCTTGTTCAAACTTTATTGCAGCAGAAGGAAGTCCCTGACTGGCAGCGGTTACTACAAAGCCCTTGCTGCCGGCTTTCTGGCTTACAATTGCAATAAGGCGGTTTGAAAAAAGCTTTCTTGTGAGGGTGCGGCCATCGGCAGGTTTATACTCATCATAATCTGTGGAGTCGCCGTTATCCATGCCCATAAGCTCGGCGTCGCCGCTTACATTAATTGTGATGTAGTTGCGGGCGTTTTCTACGAGGGTGTTGTTGCGGTCGGCGGTCATTACCTGTATAAAATGGATTGCCATGTCATTGCGAGCGGAGCGCGGCAATCCATTACTACCATCCACTTCGGGCTTCAAAATAATCTTCTCCGGATCTTCAAACGAACACTTCACCTCCTGTGCAACCACAGTGCCTGCTTCGTCATAGCCTACTGCCTTTATCTGGCCCTTGTGATATTCAAGCTGCCACTGTCCAAAGGGGCGTTTTCCATCCTTGTGATTTATTTCCTGGCGGCCAAGCGAAGTGTCATTAAAAAACAGCTCTACACTTGCGCAGTTGGAATAGGCCTTTACATCAATGAGCTGGCCTTCGTTCCAGTCCCAGTACGGGAGCAGGTGTACAAACGGTTCGGTATTGGATCCGGCCCATTCAGACTTAAAAAGATAATAAGTGTCTTTTGCAAAGCCTGCCGTATCAATCTGCCCGAAGAACGATGATTTTGAATGATACGGTGTCGGCTCGCCTATATAATCCCAGCCTGTCCAGATAAACTGACCTGCGCTGAACGGGCAATCTCTGTCGGCAGCAATCACTGTCTGAGTATTGGCGGCGCCCCAAGGAGTTGTACAATTTCCAAGAGTTGAACACTGCCCGTCGCTAAAGGTAACCAGCTGCAGAGTTTCGGGGAAATGATAGATTCCGCGGCTTTGAACTGTTGAGCCTGTTTCTGAACCGTAGATTTTCCATTCCGGATATTTTTTATGATGCACATCATAAAGGCGTTCCAGATAGTTGTAACCCATGGTGTCTATATGCTTTGCACATTCCTGAGCTCCGTCCGTCATCATGTAGTTGGAGGCAATAGTTATTGGTGCATTGCGTTCACAATCATTTTTTACAACCGCTTCATAAAGGCGCTTTGTTATGGCAAGACCGTTTCCTACATGGGTGTCGTAAATCTCGTTTCCGATTGACCACATAATAAGGCTCGGATGATTTCGTCCGCTGCGCACCCAGGAAGCGACATCGCGTTCGCACCAGTCATTAAAATAGTTTGCGTAATCAAAAGGAGTTTTAGGCTTTTCCCACATATCAAAGGCTTCGCTGTCTACCAGAAGGCCCATCTGGTCGCAAAGGTCCATCCAGGCAGGTGGCGGCGGATTATGAGAACAGCGCACGGCATTTACACCCATCTGCTTGAGCAGGCGGAACTGACGGGCCAGCGCTTCCACATTAAAGGCCGTTCCCAGCGCCCCAAGGTCATGATGCTGGCAGGCCCCGTAAAGCTTTACATGCCGCCCGTTTAAGAAAAAACCCTGGTCCGAGGTAAACTTTGCATGCTTAAGGCCAACCTTCCCCACAACCACATCCAGAACATTTCCATCCTTGTCCAAAAGCTCAGTTTTAAGCGTGTAACAATATGGGTCAGCAATATCCCAAAGATGTGGAGCAGTTACGGTAAACTCTAGAGTCTGAGACCCTTCGCGAAAGGCAAAAACATTGCCTGTTTTGTCTAAAAGAGTGTGAACAAGTTGCGGCCCTTCGAGTGCCTCAGGGACCACAACTTCTGTACTAATGCGTACCTTCCACTCGCCACCAAGCTTTGTTTCATCAACAGGGCGGGCGCTAAAATAAACACCGTCGCTCACAATATGAACTGCAGGACTATTTACCAGATAAACATCACGAAAAATACCGGCACCTGAATACCAGCGTGTGTTGCAGTTCTGGTAAACCGCAATCACAAGCACTTCGTTTGTTCCGGCTTTTACAAGCCCGCTTATATCAAATTCAAAGCCCGAATAACCGTACTTCCATTCACCTGCCTTTTTTCCGTTTACCCACACGGCGCTGTTCATGTAAACGCCTTCAAAATTAAGGGCAATATAGCGGTTTTGCAGCTGGTCTGCGGTCAGTTCAAAGCTTTTTTTATAAAAACCCACGCTGTTTTTGTATAAATCCTTTACATGATAAATCTGCCAGTCGTGAGGAAGAGTAACCGGCATATAAGACAAGGAAGTGGCCTGATCCAGAAACTGTTCTGGAGAAAGAAGTACAGGCTTAGAAGCCTCATACATTTTTTTGTCATCAATTGCAAGCTCACAAAACTGCCAGGCATCATTAAAAAGGGTTTTCATACTAAAAGTATAATGGCTATGCTGTGTTTTTAGCAAGTTGTAAAAGCGCACAAATAAGATTATACTCAAGCTTACCATGAAATTTTCTTTTAAACAGTTTATCGTCCCGAATTTTGCAAAGCGCCTTGCCTTTATGCTGCCCGCAGTAATCCTCATGGGCGTTTTTGTTTCAATCCTTGTAGAAATCGGTTGGGGAACCGACCCCGCAAGCTTTATGAACCTGAATATTGCCAGTGCACTTGGCTGGGGTCTTGGAAACACCGAGGTGCTCGTTTACGGCCTTATGCTCGTATTCACCTTTATTTTTGGCGCCCAGATGATTGGCTTTGGCACCCTTGCAAACATGATTTTAATAGGTTATGTAGTAGACCTTTGCCGCTGGATCTGGCGCAACATTGGCTTTGCAGACTTTATTTACAACTCAAGCCTTACCGTCCGCATAATCATTTTTGCAATAACACTTATCTGCTTTGTTTTTGTAGCTTCAATCTATATAAATGCTCAGATGGGTGTAGCACCTTACGACGCCATGCCGCAAATCATAAGCGGCTGGATTCCGCGCATCCCTTTCTTTATCATCCGCATTCTTTTTGACCTCACAGCCGTCCTCATTGGTGTTATAGCCGGCAAACTAAACCCGGACGGCATCCAGGGCTCCGCCATCGGCTCCATTATAATGTCACTCCTGCTTGGCCCGGTCATCAGCCTTGTATCTACTCCTCTTAAAAAAATACTTGATGCACCTGAAGCAGCTCAACCCGACCCTGCTCAACCTTGAATTATATAAAAAAAAGCATTATATTTATATTTGGTATATTTTGGGCCTTTTTTTGGCGCAACTGAAAAGAGGCTATCATATATAAGGAGTTTTTAATGAACGTTTCTGACATTAAGCACGCCCAGATCAAAGCATGGGTTGAAGAATGCGTTAAGATGTGTGAGCCTGACAACGTTGTTATTGTTGACGGAACTCAGGCTGAATATGACCGCCTTATGAAAAAGTGTGTAGACGCCGGATTAGCTACACCACTTAAGGCAAAAGAGAACTGCTTCTTGTTCCGTTCTCTTCCAAGCGATGTTGCACGTGTTGAATCACGTACCTTCATCTCTTCTAAGAAGGAAGAAGATGCCGGTCCAACAAACCACTGGATCGATCCTGTAGAACTCAAGGCTACAATGAAGGGACTTTACACAGGCTGTATGCACGGTCGTACAATGTATGTAATTCCATTCTGCATGGGTCCACTCGGTTCTCCAATTGCAAAATACGGTATTGAGCTTACAGACTCTGAATACGTTGTATTGAACATGGACATCATGACACGTGCCGGCGAAAAGGTATGGCAGTACGTTGGAACAGACGGCGACTGGGTACCATGTCTTCACTCTGTAGGTAAGCCACTCAACAATGGCGAAACAGACGGCGGAATCTGGCCTTGTGCTGATGTTGAACACAAATATATTTCACAGTTCCCAGAAGAACACCTCATCTGGTCTTACGGTTCTGGATACGGTGGAAACGCTCTTCTTGGTAAGAAGTGTTTCGCTCTTCGTATTGCAACTGT
>JAFZYR010000039.1 GCA_017616165.1 Treponema sp. | reverse complement strand
CCTCAGGGACCGCGACAATGACGTGGGGGCCCTGAGGCTCTCGAAGGGCCCCGGGTCATTGCGAGCACGAAGTGCGTGGCAATCCACGTAAAAGGAGGCACTTACATGGACGATAAAATCTCCCAACTCCAAAAAATCATCGACGAGTCTTCCAACATCGTCTTCTTTGGCGGTGCCGGAGTTTCTACAGAATCAGGCATTCCTGACTTTCGCAGCGTAGACGGACTTTACAACCAGCAGTGGAAGTATCCGCCGGAAACAATCATAAGCCGTTCGTTCTTTTTTCATGACACCAAGGAGTTCTATCGTTTTTATCGTGCCAAGCTGCTTCCAACAGGCTTTGAACCAAATGCCGCCCACTACAAGCTTGCAGAACTAGAAGCCGCCGGTAAGCTCAAGGCAGTTGTTACCCAGAACATAGACGGACTTCATCAAAAGGCCGGCAGCAAGGTTGTTTACGAGCTTCACGGCAGCACCCTGCGCAACTACTGCATGGATTGCGGCGAGTTTTACGACGAAACCTTTATTGCCGCCAGCGACAAGTCACCAGATGGTCTTCCCCGCTGTACCAAATGCAATGGCCTTGTAAAGCCCGACGTAGTTTTATACGAAGAAGGCCTCGACGACAACGTAATCAGCGGAGCCGTCCACGCCATTGCCGCCGCCGACACATTGATTATTGGCGGAACCTCGCTGGTTGTTTACCCGGCCGCCTCCTTTGTAGACTATTTCCACGGCAAAAATCTTGTACTTTTAAATAAATCAGTTACTTCTAAGGATGACTATGCCACACTGGTTATTCACGAACCAATCGGACAGGTTTTGAGTCAGATAAAAGTTTAATTTCTTAAACTATTACGTGCCCAGTTCAATTTCTTGTCAAAACACACGTAACTTCTGAGTGTAATAACTTGTATGGTTACGTGTGAAATAGACTATTTTGCTAAAACACACGTAGCTTGTATGGAATCTGTTTTGATGATTACGTGTGTTATGCACGTTTTTATTAAAACACACGTAAAAACATTGTGTAGCAGGCCAGGGCGAAAATGATACGGTAAAGAATCTTGGGGCGTTATACGTTCGCTGCGCGAACTAACGAGTTTGCTTTGCAAACTCGCGGGGCAAGGAAACTTGAGGCGTAGGGCGGGGCTCCGCCCTACTAATTTTTCATACCAGAAAAATCCATTTTTATACAAAAATTTCTCGTGCATTTTTTTTATAATCTGTTATAATGGTTTTTAGTAAATCGTTTAACCTGTTGAAGCAAAAAAACAGGCTACTGGAGGATTTTTATGGATTATGTTGTTGTAAACTGCAACCGCGATGGAGAAAAAATTAACCGTGACATTTACGGACACTTTAGCGAGCATCTTGGTCGTTGTATATATGGTGGATTCTGGGTTGGTAAGGATTCTAAGATTCCTAATATCAATGGTTACCGCAAGGATGTTGTAGAGGCATTCCGCGAGATTGATATTCCTAACCTGCGCTGGCCGGGCGGATGCTTTGCCGATGAGTATCACTGGCGCGATGGTATTGGACCTTATGAAACCCGCAAAAAGATGATTAATACTCACTGGGGCGGCGTTGTAGAAGATAACAGCTTTGGTACCCACGAGTTCTTTGGCTTGTGCGAGGCCCTTGGTTGTAAGCCTTATGTTAACGGAAACGTTGGTTCGGGTACTGTTCAGGAAATGTCTGAATGGGTTGAATATATTACCTTTGGCGGCGAGTCTCCTATGAGTAAGCTGCGCGAGGCTAATGGTCACAAAAAGCCTTGGAAGCTTCCGCTCTTCTGTGTTGGAAACGAAAACTGGGGCTGCGGTGGAAACATGCGCCCTGAGCATTATGCAGATTTGTATCGCCGCTACCAGACTTATGTGCGCCAGTATGGTCCGGATAAGATTTTTAAGATTGCCTGTGGCCCGAACAGCGGGGATTTTAACTGGACTGATGTTTTGATGAAGAATGCGGCTCAGTATATGGACGGTTTGTCTTTGCACTATTACACTGTTGAACCTGACTGGCCGACCCGTACTCCTGCCGCTGAGTTTGATGATAAGAGATGGTATCTTTGTTTGAACAAGGCCAGCTGGATGAAGTATCTTGTAGAAACTCACAGCAAGATTATGGACAAGTATGACCCTGAAAAGCGCGTTGCCCTTGTTGTTGACGAATGGGGTACCTGGCATGCTGTAGAAAAGGGAACTAACCCTGGCTTCCTCTACCAGCAGAATACTGTGCGCGATGCATTGGCTGCCGGTATTACTTTGAATATCTTTAATAATCACTGCGATCGTGTACGCATTGCAAATATTGCTCAGGCTGTAAATGTTCTTCAGTCGCCTGTTTTGACTGAGGGCGCCAAGATGATTAAGACTCCAACCTGGTATGTATTCCACATGTACAAGGACCACATGGATGCAACTCATCTTGAAAGCTTTGTTTCTACCGAGACTATTGGTATTGATGATGCCAAGGTTGATGCTGTTACAGTTTCTGCTTCTCACAAGAAGGGCGACTACACTGTAACTCTTACCAATGCCGATTTGAACAAGGCCAGAACTGTTACTGTTAGACTTGATGGTCTTAAGGCTATTAGTGGTGCAGAGGGCCGCGTGCTTGCCGGTAAGCTTAAGAACAGCATGAACACTTTTGACAAGCCAAACGAAGTTGTAGAAAAGAAATGCAAGGTAGAAATTGCAGAAAATACTGTTACTGTAAAGATGCCAGCCCGCAGTGTTGTTTCTTTAAGGATTAAAAAATAAATGACTGAACCATGTCCTGTCTGCGAATCAAAGCGCGAGCTTTCGGCCATGGAAATGACTCCCGAGCTTGTTGCCGAAATGGCTGCCTCCGAACCGGTCGCTGACTTTTGCGGACAGGATGAATTGGACAGACGTCTTTCTATTTGCGGGGAATGCCCCCGTCTTTTAAATGAAATGACCTGCGCAGAGTGCGGCTGCTTTGTCCAGTTCCGCGCAAGGCATGCCACCGTGCATTGTGCAAATGGGTTGTGGTAGGCCCTTCGACAGGCTCAGGGACCCCAGCAGGCTCAGGGGCCCCAGTCATTGCGAGCGCAGCGCGGCAATCTATTTTTCCCAACAAACCTCTACGCTTCTTTCATCCTTGTTAGGAATACGCTGGTAGATGATGCAGTCTGCCTTGTGAATGGAAACTCCCTTGCTGCGGGTGACATAGCCCATGATTAAGTCGGGGTAGTGAGGATGGCAGCACTGGGCAATATTGTAGAGAACGTTGCGTTCGCCCTGAACCAGAACCTTTTTGTCTGGGTAAGAAACCTGAGCAGGAGGAATGCCTTTTTTTGGACGGCGCTTTTTTTCTGTGTGTTCCGGGGCGGCGACCTGAGCAGAAGCCGTTGTTGTCGTCTGTGTCTGTGAAGCAGTTATCCTTTCGCTAAAGGTCGGGTCGTTGGCCATGAGCCAGCTGTGAATTTTCTGGTGGGCCTTTGTTGTCTTAACAATATTAAGCTGAGCCTCGGTCGGATGTGCCTGAGGATTTGTGATGATTTCTATAATCTGAGTATTCTGCAGCGGGCGGTTCAGTGGAATGATTTTTCCGTCGGCCTTGGCACCAACAATTTTTTCACCGATATCCGAGTGAATGGCATAGGCAAAGTCTATGGCTGTGGCACCGGCGCGCAGGCGTTTTACATCGCCCTTTGGAGTGAATACATAAATCTCGTCACCCAGCAGCTCGTCCTTGAGCTCCGAAAAGCTTTTATCATCCGACAACGAAGCCTGCTTGAGAGCCTGAAGCCTGTTCATAATATCAAGCTTGTCGGACTCAACAAGGTCGCGGTTTGTTCCTTTTTTATAAAGCCAGTGAGATGCAATTCCGTGCTCGGCCATGTTGTGCATATCAAAGGTGCGGATCTGAATTTCCAGAGGCTTTCCTTCGCACATAACTGTTGTATGCAGCGATTGATATCCGTTGGACTTTGGCATGGCAATGTAATCTTTAAAGCGTCCGTCCAGCGGCTTCCACAGGCTGTGAACAATTCCTATAAGTGCATAACATTCGGCAGGAGTGTTACACAAAATGCGCAGAGCCAGCAGGTCAAAAAGCTCACCGGCTTCCTTGTTGCGTTTGCGCATCTTCTGATAAATCGAATAAAAATGCTTGGCGCGGCTTTGAATCTGAATCTTTAAACCGGTTTTTTCTGCGGCCTTGTAGATTGCACTGGTTGCCTTGCCAAGATATTCTGCGCGTTCATCGGACTTTTGGCTTACGATGGCCTTTATCTGCTGAAAGGCATCGGGGTTGGTATACTTAAGGCTCAGGTCTTCAAACTCATTTTTTTCGGCCTGCATACCCATGCGTTCTGCAAGCGGTGCCCATACACCAATGGCAGCTTCGGCAATAATTACCTGATATTCGCGACGCAGGTTTTTGATGTTGCGCATGCGGTCCAGGCGGTCTGCCAGAGTGATAAACAAAACACGCACATCATCAGACATTGCAAAAAACATTTTTCTGATTGCGTCTGACTGATGAATTGATTTTGTATTAATCGGAATATTGAGAATCTTATTTGTTGTGTCTGTGATATCAGCAATGTTCTTACCAAAAAGCTCGTTTACCTTCTCGCTGGTAGCTCCGTGCTGATTAATTGAATGGAGCAGGGCAGCAATGATGGTTTCACTGTCGAGCTTGTTCTGAGCCAGAATGTGAGCTACTCGCAAGGGATGAATATAATAAGGCTCGCCGCTTGAACGCACTTCGTTTGAGGTACAGCTTACAAGAAAATCCCAGGCCTTGCTTATCTGGTCCTTCTGGTCTTGAGAAAAATAATCGTTGGTTGTAAAAAATTCCTTAAGCAGCTGCTCCGGATTTTCTGAATGAAAAATCTGTTTTACACTCATTATTTTGAAAGCTCTACATTCCTATATTCACCTTCCAGGTCTGTGTGAATCTGTGTGGTGAAGCCCTGTGACTGGCCAAACTCTGCTGTCTGAAGAGCATTGTATTCGCCGGTTTCCATTAGAATTGTAGCGTTAAACGCAAGGTGTTCGCAAGACTGAATGATAAGCTTTTTTATGAGGGAAGTTCCATCATCAGTTTCGTCGGTGTCGCCGTCAAGAGCCAGACGCGGTTCATTTCGTCCGTCTTTTAAAAGCTCATCAACCATGCTGCTTGGAACATATGGAGGATTTGAAAGAATAAGGTCAAACTGTCCGCTGACATTTTCAAACAAATCGGATTGAACAAAGGTAAATTTTTCTACAAGGTCTTTTTCCGGCAAAAGGGTTGCAACATTTTTTCTTGCAATTTCCAGAGCCGATTCGCTGATATCAACCATTGTAATTTGCGGAAGTTTTTCCACAGGAATTTTATCTACAGCGTAAAGGGTTTTTAAAACTGAAATGCCGATACAACCGCTGCCAGTACACATGTCGCAGATGGTGAGCGGTTCGCTGTTGGAGCTGTCTTCCATTTTTTCAAGAATGATTTCGAGAGCGCGTTCAACAAGAATTTCTGTGTCCGGCTTTGGAATAAGCACCTGCGGTGTTACATAAAAATCGTAGCCGTAAAATTCCTTGTGACCGGTTATGTATGCAACAGGAAATCCTGAGTGGCGTTTTGCAATTGCGTTATAAAGCCATTCCAGCTTGTCATCTGGAATATGATTGTCGGCAAAAAGCAGCAGCTGAGTTTTGTCGTAGTGCATGGCATGCTGCAATAAAACCTGAACATCAAGATCTGGAGTAGGAGAAACCGATTCCAGTTCTTTTGTTGCGAAAGCTCTGAAGGTTCGTAATGTGTATTTTTCCATAATGTCTCTCCTTTTTTTTGTTAGTCTATGCGTTGCTTTCCAGTGAGGTTACATCAGCCGCAAGCTGTTCCTCTTTGGCGTAAACATTAAGTGCATCAAGCATATCGTCCATTTCGCCCATCATAAACGAC
Source organism: Treponema sp. (assembly GCA_017616165.1). Lineage (GTDB taxonomy): Bacteria > Spirochaetota > Spirochaetia > Treponematales > Treponemataceae > Treponema_D. Next base: position 30,949 of record JAFZYR010000039.1, on the reverse strand, counting down.
GGAAGATTATGTGCACTGTAATTTATGCGGTGGTCTGTAACGCGGTCCTGAGGGAAATTGTAGGTGCGGATTTTTTCTGAACGGGCACCTGAACCAACCATACTGCTTCGTGCAGCGGCGCGCTCTTCCTGCTTCTTGCTTTCTTCAAGGTCAAACAGACGGGCACGCAAAACGCGGAAGGCCTTTTCCTTATTTTTGATCTGGCTCTTTTCATCCTGCTGAATTACAACAAGACCGGTTGGAATATGGGTAAGGCGAACTGCAGAGTCTGTTGTGTTTACACACTGACCACCTGGTCCACCGGCACGCATAACATCAATGCGTACATCACCCGGTTTAATTTCGATTTCTGTTTCTTCTGCTTCCGGCAAAACGGCAACAGTAGCTGTAGAAGTCTGAAGACGTCCCTGGCTTTCTGTAACAGGAACACGCTGAACACGGTGAACTCCAGATTCCCAGCGGAGGGTTCCGTAAACAAACTTTCCGCTGATGGAAGTTACGATTTTGTTGAAGCCGCCAACTTCAGTTTCCTGAGCTTCCATGGTTTCTGTTTTCCAGCCTTTGCGGTCTGCAAGGTGAGTGTACATTTCCCAAAGGTCGCGTACAAAAAGACTTGCTTCGTCACCACCGGCGGCAGAACGGATTTCAAGAATAATGTTCTTTTCATCAAGCGGATCAGGCGGAACAAGCTTGAGCTTAATTTCTTCTTCAAGGGCAGGCTGGCGTTCTTCCAGCTCCTTAAGCTCTTCGCGTGCCATTTCGCGCATGTCGGCGTCATCTTCGTTTGTAATCATTTCTTTGGCATCTTTTATACCGTTAAGAACTTTTTTGTATTCATCATAAAGCGCACAAAGCTCTGTCAAATATCCATGCTCGCGCATAGTGTCCTTATATTTTTTAGCATCCTTTACAAGAGCCGGATCCATAACCAGCTCAGACACTTCCTTAAAACGAGCCTCGCATTCATTAAGTTTTTTGATCAAATCCATAATGGGTCATTGTATCATTTTTTAAGCAATTGGAAAATACCGCGGGATGCCGGCTTGATTGGTCACAGGAGCTTTGAAATAATAACATTTTGTTTCTATGTAAAAAAACACTTTACATCCGTGGTTTATCGTGCTATATTAAGTATATGTTAAGAACTTTAGGATTATTAAAACATACATCCTTTTGCTTTACATTCTTTTTCGCCTAAGGGCGAACTTCTCTATCTTTTTTGTGCAATGCGCACCAGCTGCCGTGCACGGTAATCAAATCAAATTGCAAATAATGAATATAAAAAAATGGATTGCCACGTCGCTGCGCTCCTCGCAATGACGTCATTGCGAGCACGAAGTGCGTGGCAATCCACTATATGGAGTAACTTATGAATTTAAAATACTATCAAAAAGAATATGAATGTATGCCGCTGGAGGAATTGAAAAAGCTTCAGGGCAAAAGACTGGCCGAAAATTTCCGCCATGTTTATGAAAATGTTGAATACTACAGAAAGCGCTGTCAGGAAGCAGGCGTAACACCTGACGACATCAAAGGGTTGGAGGATCTGGACAAGATTCCATTCACCTGTAAGGACGATTTGCGCCAGACATATCCATACGGACTTTTCGCAGTTCCTATGAGCAAGGTTGTGCGCATCCACGCTTCTTCCGGAACTACAGGAAAACAGATTGTAGTTGGCTACACAAAGGAAGACCTGGACATCTGGGATGATTGTACAGCACGTCAGCTTGTAGCAATTGGTGCAGACGAAAACGACATTGTTCAGGGTGCATACGGCTACGGACTTTTCACCGGAGGCTTTGGTCTTCACGGTGGAGCAACAAAGCTTGGCTGCGAAGTAATTCCAATTTCCAGCGGAAACACACAGCGCCAGATTACCTTCATGCAGGATCTTAAATCTACAGTTCTTTGTTGTACACCTTCTTATGCTGCATACCTTGGTGAAACTCTCAAGGATATGGGACTGAGCCCGGCAGACATTCACCTTAAAGCAGGTATCTTTGGTGCAGAACCATGGACCGAAGAAATGCGCCGCGACATTGAAAAATCCCTTGGAATTAAAGCTTACGACATCTATGGTCTTACCGAAGTTATGGGACCTGGCGTTGCCTACGAATGTACAGAACAGAAGGGTATGCACGTAAACGAAGACCACTTTATCATCGAAACAATTGACCCTGAAACAGGAAAGCGCCTTCCGGACGGAGAAAAGGGCGAGCTTGTATTCACTGCAATTACAAAGAAGGCCTTCCCGCTGATGCGCTTCCGCACAAAGGATATCGGCGTATTGAACCGCACTCCTTGTGGTTGTGGACGAACTTTCGTACGCATGAGTAAGCCAATGGGACGTACAGACGACATGCTCATCATCCGCGGTGTAAACGTATTCCCAAGCCAGATCGAAGGAGTACTCCTGCAGAACGGATATCCGCCAAACTACGAAATCCACGTTGGTCGCGAAAACAATACAGATACCTTCGAGATTCTTGTTGAGATGGTACCGGAAAAGTTCAGCGACGTTGTATCAGAAATCAGTAAGCAGGAAAAAACCCTTGAGTCTGCACTCTTGTCTGTCCTGCAGATTAAGGCTAAAGTTAAACTGGTTGCACCAAAGAGCATCGCCCGTTCAGAAGGCAAGGCAAAACGCGTAATTGATACACGCAAATTGCACGACTAGGTGGTCATTGAGCCTGTCGAAATGACCATAAGCAATAATCAGTGGTTTCGACAAGCTCAACCACCACATTTTTAAGGAGAAACATTATGACAGTAAATCAGATTTCAATTTTTTTGGAAAACAAACCGGAATCACTTTCACAGCTTACAGAAGTGCTGGCAAAAAATAATATCAACATGAGAGCCCTTAGTCTTGCCGACACAAGCGACTTTGGAATTGCACGCATCATCACTGATGACTGTGTAAAGGCAGAAGAAATCTTAAAGGCAAACGACTATGTTGTAAAAATCACAGGCGTTATTGCAATTGAGATTCCTGACGAAGCCGGCAGCTTAAATAAAATCTTAAAGCTTCTTGCTTCAAACGGCCGCAACGTAGAATACATGTACGGCTTTACAGGACGCAAAACCAACACTGCCTGTATGATTATCCGCTGTACAGATATTCCAAAGACAGAAAGCATTCTGGAAAGCAACGGCATTCATACAATAAGCCAGGACGAGCTTAAAGATATTTAAGTAAGGCCTTCTTGGCTTGCTTTTGACAACAGAGCATTGTAAACCTAAAAACACAACATAGGTTTACAATGCTTTTTTGTTTTGATAAACTGTCCTTATGAAAAACAGGGCAGTTTTTTTTATGTCGTTTACGGCACTCTTTGCAGCAATAATTTGTATCGGCTGTTTTATAAAAATTCCTCTTGGTGTTATTCCAATTGTTTTGCAGAATGTTTTGTGCGTGCTTACCGGGGCTTTGCTTGGAGGCTTTGCGGGCGCGGCACCAACGGCTGTTTTTCTTGTGGCAGGCTTGCTTGGACTTCCGGTTTATTCAGGAGGAACCAGTGGACTTGCAGTCTGGCTTGGTCCTACCGGAGGCTTTCTTCCGGGGTATCTGCTTGGTGCTCTTGTTGCAGGTCTTATTGCCGGAAAGCCGGGTGTTGAAGAAAAGAAAATAACTGCTGCAAGGGTTGTTCGTCTGACCCTTGGTATTATTGCAGGAATGATAGTGCTTTATATTCCTGGTGTCATAAGATTTGCATACTGGGCGGGAGCTGCCGGTAAGGTACCTGCAAATAAAACCGCACTTGCCTATACAATGGCCGCCTGTGTACTTCCATTTATTCCCGGTGACCTTATAAAAATTGTTGTTGCAGTTCCTGTTGCACTTAGGCTGCGTCCCGTTGTTGCGCAGTATCTTTACAGCGACCCCTCGTCTTTTGGAGGAACGGAGTGACGAAGCAAACCTCTATGACAAATTCAACTTTACTTTTAAAAAATATTTCAAAAGCTTTCCTCATTCCCTCTGGTAAAAAAATTGCACTTGATGATGTAAGTCTTTGTGTGGAGCAGGGCAGCTGCACTGTCCTTGCCGGCGAAAACGGTTCAGGAAAAAGCCTTCTTATGTCTATTGCGTCAGGACTTACAAAACAAGACTCTGGAACTGTTACCTGCACTGGCCGCGTGGGTATGGTTTTTCAGGAAGCAGAAACTCAGATTCTTGGAGAAACACCCGCAGAGGATATTGCCTTTGGTCCAAAAAATCTTGGCTGGAAAAAGGAGCAGGTACAGCAGGCTGTAGAACAGGCGTTGCAAAAAACAGGGCTTTCTCAAAAAGCAGATTATCCGGCAAGGTTTTTATCTGGTGGCGAAAAGCGTCGTCTTGCCGTTGCCTGTATGCTTGCAATGGACCTCCCGCTTATTATTCTTGATGAGCCCTATGCCAATCTTGATTACAGTGGTGTGCGCCAGGTAAACGAGCTTGTTCGCAATCTTAAGGCAGACGGAAAAACTGTAATCATCCTGACTCACGAAATAGAAAAATGCCTTGGGCTGGCAGATCATTTTGTTGTTCTTTTCCGCGGGCAAAAGGTTTTTGACGGAACTCCGCAGCAGGGGCTTGAACAAAATCTTGAGCAGTGGAATATAAGAAACCCGCTTGTTCAATATAAAAGTGTAGGGGGGCTTGTCTGGTAAAATGCGCACTCAAGGCTATGCTTTTTCCTACAAGCCGGGTAACTCAATTTTGCACAGGTGTCCTGCAATTATAAAAATACTGGCAGTGCCTGTTTTAAGCATTCTCATTTTTACGCTGCCTGTGTGGTTCAGCTTTGGGATGATTGCCCTGCAGCTTGTGGTGGCCCTTGCCCTGCATTTTACTCTGCGGGAAATTTTTGGCGACCTTAAGATTATGTTTTTTTATGCCCTTATGCTTGCGGCGGTAAAGCTCATTGCAGTGCTTGCGGGTGGCGACACAGGGACAATACAGGAAACGCTTTTTATGCTTTGTAAGCTTGTCTGCATGATGCAGCTGGCTTCTTTATTATTCAGGACATCAACCTCACTGCAGCTTAGGCAGGGCTTTGAGATTTTTGGCGTGAATGCAGTATCTCAGACCCTTTCGCTTTTTGTGTGTTTTATTCCTCTTGTTTCAAAAATCTGGAGACAAACAGAGCAGGCCTGGCGAATGCGCGGAGGAAAAAATTCTATTAAAAAATATGCGGTACTTCTTCCGGTTTTCTTTTCTGTTGGGATGAAGCAGGCCTATAATATGGCGCGTGCCTGTCTTATTCGCCAAACATCATAGGAGCAAATTTGATTGCATACTCCTGCCAGAAGTTCATGTCGTGAATACCCTTGCTTTCGAGGTAGGTATGCTTTACGCCCTGTTCTTCAAGGAAGCGGTGGAAGGCGCGGTTTGGTTCAAGAAGAAAATCTTCGGTTCCACAGGCCATGAAAATTTCAGGCATTTTTGCAGGTGCGCCGCTAACAGTTTTGAGCGTGCCGGCAAGAATCTTTTTTACAAGATATTCAGGATTTGAATCACTTTCCAAAAGCTTAGAAGGCTCTCCAAAAACCTCACGGTAGTAGGCATAGTTTGCAACATCATTTCCGCCTTTTCCGTCCAGGCCGCCTTCGGGCTTCATCTGTGCAACCTCGTGATGAATGAGAGCAGAAGAAAGAGCTGCGGTTTTTCCAAAAACATCGGGAAACTGGAAGGCTGTATGAAGTGCTCCAAAGCCGCCCATAGAAAAGCCCATTACAAAGGTATCCTCCGGAGTCTTTGCAAGATTAAAGGTGCGGCGTACATAGTCTACAAGCTCAACACCAACAAAGGTGGCAAACTGATGGCCTGTTGCCTCCTGATCCAGCCAGAAGGAATTTTCGCCGTTTGGTATTACAATAGCAAAGTTATATTTTTCACAAAGCCATTCAGGAACCCAGTTTTCTGCATCTCCGGTGTAGCCATGGAGTATGAACAGAGTCTTCATTTCTTTATGAATTGCAAGCTGCTGTGGTGTAGGCGGAAAGCTGTCTGACCTTCTGTCGTTTGGGATTACCATCTTAAACGATGTGTTTCTCTTTAAAGTATTTGAATAAAAGTGAATTGAAAACTGTGCCATTTTTATACCTCGTGTAATTATATTAATGTTATTTTTTTGAATTGTGAAGTGTAACCTCGCCGGAGCTAAGAGCCTTTTTTGTTCCGTTCGGCAGCCTTACAATAAGGGCAGCATTTTTATCAATGTCTACTGCGGTTGCCTTGTAAGCAGTTTTATCATCCCCGATTAACGGATAGACGGTGAGCTTTTTTCCAATAAGGAAGGTAAGGCTTTTATATTCGTCAATTACTTTTGGAAGCGGTTCGTCCAGTATCTTAAAAACCTGACCTGCAATTTCTGCAATAAAGCGGGCGCGGGAAGGAAGAGTGTCGGGCTGCGGGCTGCTATCAATTCGCGGCGCCTGAGTCACAAAGCCTGCAATATCCTTTGCCGCACTTTTTTTGATTTTTGCGTTTGGTTTAATGTTTACGCCAATTCCAATAACTGCGGACTCAATCTGCCCGGTTTCAAAATTTGTAATTCCTTCTGTAAGAATGCCAACTGCTTTTTTAAGCTGGCCGTCATTCTGCACATAAATATCATTAATCCATTTAATTGCCGGCTGCACCCCGTAAAGCTTTTTGATAGCCCTGCAAACTGCAACTGCTGCCGAAGCAGTAATAACTGCCGGTTGAGTGATTCCGCCTTTTGGAGTAATGATGAGCGAAAGATAAACGCCTGTCCCGGCAGGAGACTCAAAGCTGCGCCCAATTCGTCCTCGGCCTGCAGTCTGACTTTCGGCTGCAATTACGGCCTGGTGATATTTTGAGGCATCCTGAGCAGCGAGTTTTTTTGCATAAGTATTTGTGGAATCAATTGTTTCAAAGCATTCAATGTGACTCTGTGCAAACTCGGGGTAGGTCTGTCCAAGCGTATATTCAAGCGTCGCCTGCGAAAGCACATCAGCTGTCTGCTCGTCTACAAGCGTGTACCCGTTGTTGCTTGAGCCCTGGACCGCAAAGCCTTCATCACGAATAGCCTTAACCGCCTTCCATATTGCAGCACGGCTTACCCCGCATTCCTGAGCCAGCCTTTGGCCTGAGACATAAGAGCCTTTGTTTTCTGTAAGGATTTGAAAAACCTTTTGTTTGGTGGACATGCTATATAAATACTACATTACAAAGGAAAAATCTATAACACTCCGTCATTGCGAGGAGCAAAGCGACGTGGCAATTCAGAAAATGATGGTACATTGACAAAATGACAAAACCCCTTAATAATGTCATTTATGAAACCATATATACATAAAGTAAATTATTACGAAACAGACAAAATGGGAATTACACACCATTCAAATTACGTGCGCTTTATGGAAGAAGCCCGCGTTGATTTTCTTGACCAGCTGGGCTGGAGCTTTGATAAGCTTGAAGCTAAAGGTGTTGTTTCTCCTGTTCTTTCGCTTGATTGTACCTTTAAAAAATCTACAAAGTTTGCTGATATAATTGAATGCATGGTAAAGGTAGAAAAGCTTTCGGCACTTAAGCTCACACTGGCTTATGAGTTTACCTGTGGCGGCGAGGTTGTTTTTAACGGAACTAGTACTCACTGCTTTTTGGATTTATCGGGCAAGCCTGTTTTCACCGAAAAGGTTTACCCTGATTTTTATGCAGATTTGAAAAGTCAGTTAATTTCGTAAAGCTCAATATTTTCGTCCTGGAAATTTGAAAAGCACAGGTATTTGCCGTCGGGGCTTACATCAAGTCCTGTGGGCTGGTTACCGCCTTCGAAGGACAGAACGACCTTCATTGTCTGGGTGTCTATAATCTGAATCTTTCCGTTTTCGGGGCTTCGTTTTGTGTAGTCTTCCTTGTTGTTTGGACCGCGCGAAGAAACAAAAAGCCATCTGTTGTTATAAAGCTTGATTGTATTTGGATTATTAAAGACCTGCGTTTGGCTTGTGATTTTAAAAGTTGTAAGATTTACTTCATAAACAAGCCTGTGATACATGTCCGAAACATAGGCCTTTGTGTTGTTGTCGTTTAAAACAATATGGCGCATTGCCCCGTTTGAAACTTTTATAACATTAAGCTGCTTTCCTGTTTCTACATCAAGCTTTTCTATAAGACCGTCATCAAACGAAAGGCTTATGATTGTTTTTCCGCCTTCTATAAAATATAGTCCGCGTGGGGCTGCGCCGGTTTTAATTTTCCTGAGGCATTCACCCGTCTTATAATCAATTATTGAAACATCATTCGAAACCCAGTTTGAAACTGCAAGCAGCTGCTTTTCGCTGCTAAAGGCAATGAACTTTGACCAGTTGCCCGTTGTCGGGATTGTCCTTATTAATTCAAACGAAGGGTAGGAGTATTCGTAAACATTTGCGGTAGTCATCTGCGAAACAAGGAAGGTGTTTTTCTGGGGAATAAAAAGTCCTTCTGCAAATCCAACCTTTGCAGCATTTGGAGGATTTATTCTTTTGATGATTTTCTTTTCCTGCACGCTGAATATATCAAAGCCGTTGTCATCAAGAAGCGGCATGATGATGTATTTGCTGTCAGGTGAAAATAAAACCTGCTTGGGTTGGCGTCCGCATTTATAGGAGCCGATCTTTGTAAGCACCGGCTCCTGTGCATATGCAAAAGAGACTGCAACAAGCATAATGAAGCAAACTAAAACTGATTTTCTAAAGCTGTGCAAATCTCTTTTCATATTATTATTTTACCTCTACAACTCTTATTGCAAAATTATTATCGGCAATACAGATTTCGCCAAGAGCAACAAGCTTTCCTGCGCGAAGGATTTGTGTCATTTCTCCTGCACGCTGCTTTAAGATTATGTAAGAGCCCTGGTGAAGTGCTGCAAGCTCCTGCTTTGTAAGGGCTGAGCTTCCTAACTGAACAGAAATATAATCAGGCTCGTCATAAACAATTTCGCTGAGCTGTGTAGTTTCTGCAATTTCTATTCCGAATCTGTCATCAATTGCAACAGTTTTTCCTGTGTGAATTACACGGTTTTCAAAAACTACGTTCAGGCCGTCTGTTTCTTTTTTATCAAGAACCAAGATGATACCAGGTTCAAGCTCAACATTTTCAGGACGGAAGCGACCGAATTCTACAAAAACATTGTCTGGCAGTTCACGGCTTTTAATGTTCGAAAGATTCTGGAATTTGATTTTTCCACCGCTTGTATTGTTGTTGATGTTAAAGCCAAAGTAGCCGTTCATCAAAAGAGTTTCGATTATTCCGTCGCTGAACTGAATGTTTATCCAGCCTTCAACTCCGGCAACCTTTCCCTTAAGTCCAAGCAGAAGCATCATGCGGTTTTCTTCCTGGCGTGAATTATTTGCAGTAGCAGCGGCTACAGACTTTTCAAACGGAAACAGTTTTTCAATATTGATTTTTTCTTCTGTCTGCTTTGAAATATTTTGTGCAAGAAGATTATAAATAGTTTTCAAAAAGTAGTTCTTAAAAACATCAAGATCAAAGTCAGTTATGATATCGTGTTTTGATGAATCCTGTTTTAAAAGAGCCTTTGCAAGCTGCGGATCAATTTCAATAGTAAAGCCGTTGTTCAGAAAATCAAAATCGTAGAAAAAGCATTTTCTTGGAATTGAACGAAGAAATTCTATATTAGTAAGCTCATCAACATTGTCATCAACAAATTCTGTGCGGTCACCAAGAATAGAAGTAAATTCATTATTCATTGCCTGACAGATATCTTCGCCAAGCATCCAAAGCTCACGCATCATATAACGTGGGTAACGGTCCGGCTGGCGGAAATTATAATCCTTGATTTTCTTTCCGGTTACATCCTGACTGAACGGAATTTCTCCATTCATAATAGATTCAACTTCTACACCAAAAACTTCGGCAAGACGGGGCAGTACAGTTACATCAGGGCAGCCATCGCCGCGTTCCCATTTAGAAACAGCCTTATCGCTTACATTACATTTTTCTGCAAGCTCCTTCTGGGTAAGTCCTTTTCGGGTTCTGAGTTCATAGATCAAAAGACCTGTTTTTTCTGCATTCATAGATTTCTCCTTGTGCAGGCACACTTTTTGTGCACCAAATAAAATACCCGCCGGCCAGCGATTGTGAACTCCTGCTCACAGTGTAAATAATAACACACTATTTTTCGCTTGTAACCCGACGGGTAGTTTATAAGGGTAGAATTTTGAGTAGAATTTACTCGCCACGCCCCAGTTTGAATGCTTTTTTATTCATTTCCAGGAACTGAGGCTTTACAAGCTTTTCAATTGCTGTAAGCCATGCTTCTTCCGGGAAATCCATATAGCGGCTAAGACGGCCCATTAAAACAATATTTACCGATTTTGCGGTACCTGCCTGTTCTGCCAATGTGAGACAATCAAGTGCGTCTACCTTTAGGCCGGCTGTTGTCATTGTTCCAACAAGGTCTTCCGGATATTCAGCAGCTCCTGTAATTACAGGCATTGGATCTATCTTCTGAGTGTTTACTACAATCTGACCATCCTTGCGGAGGAATTCTGTGTAGCGGGCTGCTTCGAGTAATTCAAAAGAAACTATAAAATCTGCTTCTCCCTTATCTACGATAGGAGAGTAAACCTTGTCGCCGTAACGAACGTATGTTACAACAGAACCACCGCGCTGGCTCATTCCGTGAACTTCGCTTACCTTTACATCATAACCTGCATCAAGCAGAACCTGTCCCAAAGTTTTAGACGCAAGCAAAGCACCCTGGCCGCCAACGCCGACAATCATTATATTCTTTACCATAATTATTCTCCAAAAATCGTCATTGCGAGCGTAGCGAAGCAATCCATAGTCACATAGATTGCTTCACCACTTCGTGGTTCGCAATGACGTGTATTTAAAGTGCACCAAATTTACACATTTGTTTACACACACCACAACCAACACATAAAGTTGAATCGACCATTGCCTTGCCGTCTTTCATTGCAATGGCAGGACAACCGATTTTCATACACATCTTGCAGCTCTTACATTTTGCTTCATCAACCTTGAGAGGAGGATTGTGTTTTACCTCCTTCAAAAGTGCACAAGGTCTGCGGCTTATGATAAGGCTTGGCTCTTCAACTTCGAGTTCTTCGCGCACGGCAGCTTCGCAGTCTGCAATGTTGTATGGGTCAACTACGCGAACACGATTGATTCCCATAGCGCGTGCAAGTGCTTCAAGGTCTACGCGGCCAGCTGGTTCTCCGTACAAGTTCTTTCCTGTTGTAGGATTTTGCTGATGGCCTGTCATACCTGTGATTGAGTTATCAAGAACAATTACTGTTGAATTGGACTGATTGTATGCAATGCTTGCAAGACCTGTCATACCCGAATGCATAAAGGTTGAGTCACCGATTACAGCAACAGATTTCTTTTCGTTTTCTGCACCGCCGGCCTTGTTCCATCCGTGAAGTCCGCTGAAAGAAGCACCCATACAAAGAGTAACATCCATAGCACTGAGCGGAGCAACGCTACCAAGTGTGTAGCATCCGATATCACCGAATACAGTAACCTTAAGCTTATTCAAAGCATAGAACATTCCGCGGTGAGGGCAGCCTGCACACATAATAGGAGGGCGAACAGGAATTGCAGTATCAAGCTTTGTGCCTGTTGGAACTTCTTTTCCAAAAGCTGCAGCAACAAGATTCTGACTGAACTCGCCGCAGATAGGGAACATATCCTTTCCATGAATCTCGCACTTAAGTCCAAGACCACGAACAAAATTTTCGATGATAGGATCAAGCTCTTCAACAACAATCAGCTTTTCAAGACAATCAGCAAACTTCTTAATCATGTCGCCAGGAAGAGGATTTACCATTCCAAGCTTTAAGATATTTACGCTGTCACCGAGAACTTCCTTTACATATTGATAACTTGTTGAAGATGTGATAATTCCAGTTGTGGTGGTTGAGCTTGTCGAAACCACCTCATTAGAAGTTGCATTCTTAAGGGTGATTTCGACAGGCTCAATCACCGCAGGGCTTTGGTCAATCACCGCAGTGGCCTTTTCAATTCTATTTATTCCAGAAGTCTCCGACCACTTCTCCAGATCCTTCATCCTCTGTTCAACAAACGGATGGCGGCGGATTGCGTTGGCAGGAGCCATAACATATTTAGAAATATTTTTTTCGTAAGGCTTGTGTTCAACTGCAACGCGTTCACCAGGTTCTGTAATGCTCTGGCTGTGGGCAATTCGTGTACACATTTTATATAAAACAGGAGTGTCAAATTTTTCACTGATTTCAAAAGCGAGCTTTGCAAACTCACGAGCTTCATCAGCATCGCTAGGCTCAAGCATAGGAATCTTAGAAGCAATTGCGTGATGGCGGCTGTCCTGTTCATTCTGAGAAGAATGCATTGCAGGATCATCGGCAACACCAATAACAAGCCCTGCATTTACACCGGTATAGCTCATTGTAAAAAGAGGGTCGGCAGCAACGTTCAAACCAACATGCTTCATTCCGCAGAAGGCACGTCGCCCGGCAAGACAAGCACCAAAAGCAGACTCAAGGGCAACCTTTTCATTAGGAGCCCATTCACAATAAATTTCCTTAAAACGAGCAGCTTCCTCTGTAATCTCCGTACTAGGAGTTCCAGGGTAACTTGAAATAAATTCGCAGCCACCTTCAAACAAACCACGAGCGGCAGCCGCGTTTCCTAACATTAGTTGTTTCATTACAATTCCTTCTATGACAAAGTGTGTATGGTGTTTCCTGGCCCTTCGAGAGCCTCAGGGACCCCGCGTTCTTTACTGTTTCATAACCGCAAACGGATCTTCAGTTCTATACAGCTGGCGCAGCTTTGGCTTTTCAATCTTGCCAGTCGGGTTACGAGGAACCGGAGCGAAAATCAGCTTGCGTGGGCGCTTGTATTTTGGAAGCTCAAGACAGAACTCGTTTACTTCATCTTCTGTCAAAGTCATGCCTTCCTTAACTTCAATAACTGCAGCAGAGATTTCTCCCAAACGCTTGTCGGCAAGACCAATAACGGCGCAGTCTTTAATCTGGTCCATCTTGCGTAAGAAGTCTTCAATCTGAACAGGGTAAATATTTTCACCACCGGAAATGATAACGTCCTTCTTGCGGTCAACCAGAGTGATAAAGCCGTCGCTATCCATCTGAGCCATATCTCCGGTGTAGAGCCAGCCTTCCTTATCAAGAACTTCGGCAGTAGCTTCAGGGTTCTTGTAATATTCAACCATAACGCCGGGGCCTTTTACTGCAAGTTCACCAACATCACCCTGGGCAACTTCCTTACGGTTTTCGTCAACAATCTTGCACTGCCAGCCGTAACCTGGAATACCGATTGCTCCAACCTTGTTTACGTTACCGACACCAAGGTGAACACAACCTGGTCCAATAGATTCAGACAAACCGTAGTTTGTATCATATTCATGCTTAGGGAAATACTTGAGCCAGTCTGCAACAAGCTTGCGTGGAATTGGCTGAGCACCCATATGGGTAAGGCGCCACTGGCTAAGATGATAATCTTCAAGCTTGATTTCTCCACGGTCGAGTGCATCAAGAATATCCTGGGCCCAAGGAACCAGCATCCATACGATTGTACAACGTTCTTCGCTAACTGCCTTGATTACAGGCTCAGGCTTTGTACCACGGAGCAATACTGCCTTACCACCACTGATAAGCGAACCAAACCAGTGCATCTTGGCACCTGTATGATAAAGTGGAGGAATACAAAGGAATACATCATCCTTTGTCTGGCCGTGGTGTGCCTGTTCGCAGGCTGCAGAATGCATCAAAGCCTGATGGCGGTGCAGGATTGCCTTAGGGAAACCTGTTGTACCGCTCGAAAAATAAATAGCACCAAAGTCGTTATCAGAAACAACGATGTGCGGATTTTCAGAAGAAAAATTCATTACAGACATAAAGTAGCTGTCTGCAAAAGTCGGAGCCATTCCTTCGCCAACAAAAACAAGCAGGCGGTGTGCAATGATTTTATCTGTAATTGATTCAAGTCGTCCGATAAATTCAGGACCAAAAAATAAAACAGAAACATCTGCAAGGTTCAGACAATATTCAATTTCGTCAGACGCATAGCGGAAGTTCAAAGGTACGGCGAGTGCACCGGTCTTAAGGATACCAAAATAAATAGGCAGCCATTCAAGACAGTTCATCATAAGGATACCAACCTTGTCTCCCTTTTTAACGCCACGGTCCAAAAGATAATGTGCGCAGCGGTTTGCCTTTTCATTAAAAATGCGCCAGTTGATTTCGCGGCGGTAAGGCAGGTTAGGCTCCGGCTGAGTAAGGTCATAATCCTTCCAGGTAATGCGTCGGTTTTCCTTAACCTCTGGGTTTAATTCTACAAGCGCGCAGTCTGTTGCATAGATTTCTGCGTTTCGTTCAAGATATTGTGTGATTGGCATTTTTATTTCCTTTTTATAGATAAAATAGTGTAATAATTATATAGAAAACAGTAAGAATTGTATAGGGCGCCCCTTCGACAAGCTCAGGGACCACGATACACTTTTCTTTTATAAAAAAATACGTTACAGTTTGAGTATGAAGACAAAATCCATCACATTATTATTTGTTATAGTCGCACTTCTCTTGGGCGCAGGGTTTCTGGCTTCAAAAAAATTCATTAAGAAAACTGAAAAAGCCACCACAAGGGCAAAGGTCGTAACTCCTAAGGGCGCGCAGGAAAACGGCTCAGACACTGATGAGGATAAACCTTCTTCGGGCTTTAATTCAGAAAACTTTGATACCTTTATTCCACTTCTTCCAAACGAAACTCTCATCAATTCCATTACAATTGATTTTAATAACGACGGCTATGACGACGAGGTAATTACTGTACGCAAATCCTCTTCGGAAGACTTTATTATCATTCCGGGGCTTTTTAATCCGGATACTGCCGATTATGACAGACTCGACGGCATTGCTACACCAATTTCTCACATCAGAACCTTTTCTCTTTCGGGAATGGATTTGACCGGTGACCATCGCAATGCACTTATTTACCAGGGAGTTGCAGATGATGAAAATTATGTAATGCAGCTCTTTTTGTGGGAAGACGAAAACTACGATGGCGGTGAGCTCATCAATATAGGCGACTTTGTTTCGGACGGAACAATTTTTATTCAGCAGGTTGAACGCAGCGACTCCTACCAGCTTTCTCTTTCTAAGGGCGAAAGCTTTTCGGTATGGGTTTATGAATCAGAAAAGCAGGCTGATGAAAACGGAAACCTGGTACCGGGCCCGAATCAGATTCAAAAGGAATACAAGTGGAATGCTTCGAGCCGAAAGTATGAGCTGTTCAATGAAATTAAGGTAACTGCCGGTCGTCTTGCAGCCAACGAACTTTCACGAATTCAGGATGGAACTGTAGAAACCTTTGCTGCTTTTCTGGATGGCCTTTGGTACAAAACCGCCAACGAGGATAATACAATCCGCTACCTTTATTTTGATTATGATAAAAAAGAAATCATCCTTCTCCTGTCTGACTCTCAGGAGGTTTA
The DNA here is from genome assembly GCA_017616165.1 of Treponema sp. GTDB lineage: Bacteria > Spirochaetota > Spirochaetia > Treponematales > Treponemataceae > Treponema_D. The sequence continues at coordinate 15,476 of JAFZYR010000039.1, read as the reverse complement.
TGAATGGGATGACAGCAAGCTGCGCCACAACGGAATCTATCTTTACACTGTAAATTCTGATATCACAAACCTTCAGCGCCGCTTTGATATTCTGCTTACTGCGGTTGATGAAATTAAAATCACTCTGTACGATTCCATCGGCCTTGTAATTACCCAAAGCTCTTTGTGGGACGGACAGTATAAAAAGATGAACCTGCAGAGCTCCATTGAAGAAAACGACACGGAAGAAAAAAATATTTTCCTGACCCAGCTGGAAGGCGATTCTGTTTGGACGAGTGATGACGGCAACTATTACATAAGCTTTAACGACATGCGCTATGATTTTGTTTCCGACACAGAACACGAAAAGGGTCTTTATTCCATGATGAAAATTGGCAGCTACGATGTAATGCAGCTGCGTTCTACCTCATACAGCTCTATCCTTAACATGACCTATGCTCTGGAATTTGGCACAAAGGTTGTTACCGAAACCGTAAAAAAGCAGACAGTAGAAAAGGTGGTAACCGACTACAACATCATTATTTTTACACCGGTTAAGATAACTCCAACAGACTGCTTTGCCACCGACGGCCGTGTGTATACATTTACACATAATGAATAATTCTATATAATTATAATTTATGAATGCAAATGAACTCCGCTCAAAATATATTGAGTTTTTTAAAAGTAAAAATCATGCTGTAATTTCGGGACAGTCTCTTATTCCTGAAAATGACCCGTCTGTTTTGTTTACAACTGCGGGCATGCATCCTCTTGTTCCTTACCTGCTTGGTGAAACTCATCCTGCGGGAACACGTCTTACAGACTATCAGAAATGTGTACGTACCGGTGATATTGATGAAGTAGGTGACCCAAGCCATCTTACCTGTTTTGAAATGCTTGGAAACTGGTCTTTGGGCGACTATTTTAAAAAGGAATCAATTGCTTTTTCTTATGAATTTTTGACAAGCAAGGACTGGCTTGCTCTTGATCCTAAAAAAATCTCTGTAACAGTTTTTGCAGGTGACGAAAATGCACCTCGCGACGAAGAAGCTGCTCAGATCTGGAAGGATAACGGAATGCCGGAAGATAAGATTGCATATTTGCCAGCTTCGGACAACTGGTGGGCTGCTGGTCCAACAGGTCCTTGTGGTCCTGATACAGAAATCTTCTACTGGGTAGGAGAGGGCCTTCCTCCTGTTGGCTCAAACAAGGGCACAGACAGCGCAAACTGGATGGAAATCTGGAATAACGTTTTTATGCAGTACAACCGCATTGACGAAAAAACTCTTGTTCCTCTTCCAAAACAGAATGTAGATACAGGTATGGGTCTTGAACGCACAAACTGTATTTTGCAGGGCAAGACAAGCGTTTACCTTACAGAAGTTTTCCAGCCAATTATTAAGAAGATAGAAGACCTTGTAAATGAGGGCCCTTCGAGTGCCTCAGGGACCCCATATTCTTATGGCAGCGACAACGAAAAGGACAAGTCAGTCCGCATTATTGCTGACCATACTCGTTCTGCTGTATTTATTCTTGGTGACCAGAGAGGCGTTACTCCGGACCGTGTAGGTGCCGGCTACGTACTCCGCCGCTTGATTCGTCGTGCAGTTCGCCACGGAATGAAGCTTGGTATTGAAAAAGACTTCCTTGCACAGATTGCAGAAACTGTAATCGAAAACTTCAAGGGACCATATCCTGAGCTTGAACAGAATCACGACAAGGTTTGCAAGGAGCTCACAGCCGAAGAAGCAAAGTTCCGCCAGACTCTTAAGAAGGGTGAAGCAGAGTTCCAGAAGCTTCTGCCAAACCTCATGAAAAATCCTAAGAAAATCATCAGCGGTAAGGTTGCTTACAATTTGTACGAAACTTACGGCTATCCTCTTGAGCTTACACAGGAGCTTGGTGCAGAACACGGCTTTACAGTAGATGTAGAAGGCTTTAAGGAAGCTGAACGCAAGCACCAGGAAGCTAGTAAAACTGTAGACGCAGGTGCCGCTAAGGGTGGTCTTGCTGAACAGTCAGAGGTTACTACAAAATATCACACTGCAACACACCTTTTGCAGCAGGCACTTGTAAATGTACTTGGTGACCAGGTTGCTCAGAAGGGTTCAAATATCAACAACGAGCGTATGCGCTTTGACTTTACTTTTGAACGCCCGATGACTCCGGAAGAAATCAAAAAGGTAGAAGACATTGTAAACGAAAAGATTAAAGAAGATCTTCCTGTTACAATGGAAGTAATGCCGCTCGATAAGGCAAAGGCAGAAGGTGCCCGCGCTTTGTTTACAAACAAATATGGCGAAGACGTAAAGGTTTACACAATCGGCCGCGATGTTCACAACGACTGGTTCAGCAAGGAAGTTTGTGGTGGCCCACACGTTCAGCATACAGCACAGATTGGTGACTTTAAGATTCAGAAGGAACAAAGTTCATCTGCCGGGGTACGTCGTATTCGTGCAGTAATCAGTGGAGGACTTCCGTTGGAATCATAAGGGGTGCTTGGAACGCCTCAAGATGTAACTAGCATTTATAAAATTTGTTAATATAAAAGAAAAAGATATAAAGAGGATTTTTGTATGAAAAAGATTATTCTTGTTTTGACAATGCTTTTTGTGGCTGCAGGAGCTGTATTTGCTCAGTCAGATTTACAGCCGCTTGTAATTGTAAAATACAACAAGGCAGAGACTATTACATTAAAACAGTTCAAAACCTACTGCGATACAAAGGAAAAACAGGTTGGACAGAAATTTACTCTGGAACAGAGAAAGCAGCTTTTGACTATGTATATTGATGAAAGACTTGTTCTTCAGGCTGCTGCTAAGGCTGGTCTTACAATTCCTAACAGTACTGTAGATCAGTATTTTAATGAACAGATGAGTCAGCTTGTAGGTATGACTATTACCGAAAAACAGCTGAACGATGAACTTAAAAAGCAGAAAAATACAACCCTTGATGAAGAGCTTCTTGCACAGACAGGCATGAATGTTGCAGACTACAAAACCTGGCTTAAGGAACAGATGATTATCCGTCAGTATGTAATGCAGGTAAAGCAGGATGAAATGCAGGCTGCTTCTACTCCTACAGATGCCGAAATCCGCAGCTTCTACGAAGGAAACAAGGCTTCTCTTGTATGGAGCGACATGGTAAAGCTTTTTTATGTTAGTGTTGAAAAGGGATCAAATGCCGATTCTGCAAAAAACAAGATTAACGAGCTTCGCAATAAGTATGTAGACAAAAAAATGTCTAAGGAACAGATGATTACACAGAGCCAGATCAGTGGTTCAGGATATGTTGCCACCGAAGGTATTCTTCCAAAAACAGAAGCCGGAGCTGCCTCTATTGGTCTTACTTATGACAGCATCATTGGTCTTTACGAACAGAACGAAGGTTATATTTCAGAGGTTGCCGAAACCGACAATGCCTATGTATTCATTGCACTTACAGGTAAATATGCTGCAAAGATGCTTGGCCTGAGCGATATTATGACTCCTGATACAACAGTTACTGTTTATGAATATATCCGTTCATATCTTGCAAATCAAAAGGCAAGCACCTATTTTTCACAGGCTGCACAGGAAATTGCCGATGAACTCCATACTTCACAGAACGTAGAAGAAAAGAAGACTGGAGCTGCTCTGGAAAAATTACTCAACTGGGGAGACTAAGGTGTCTAGAAGAAAAGGCAGGGTTCTTGCATTCCAGGCACTCTATTCCTGGGATGTAAGCCAAACACCTCTTGAAGATTTGCTTAAATTCTCTTGGCAGAACGTTCAGGCTTCTGAGGATTCGGATGAAACCTCCTTTGCGAGCATAATTGTTACCGGCACAATTGAACACGTTGCGCAGATTGATGAGCTCATAAAAAATCATCTTTCTGCAAACTGGACAATGGAGCGCATAAACAAGGTAACACTTGCAATTCTTAGAATGAGCATTTACGAGATGGAATTCCAGAAGGATTCTCAAAAGAAAATAGTAATTGACGAGGCTGTAAACATAGCACGCGAATACGGTCTTGAAGATTCCTATAAGTTTATAAATGCCGTGCTGGATAAGATTGGAAAAGAAAACTAAATTACCATTTTTACAAGCATTAATTTTTCTTACAGGCTTTGCTCTGTTTTTGGGTATGACCGCTTCGTGTAAACTCAAGGCAGAGCAAAAGTCGTTAACAAGCCATTTTGAAATGGTAGATATTCTTATTGCCGACAACCAGTTTACAGATGCGGTAAAGGAACTCAAAAAAATTGAAAAGCAGGTTTACGATTCCTGGTCTTATATTGGTGTTTACAAGCGCTATATCCGCATTGGCGAAGACGAGCGTGCCCAGAAAATCATTTCAAAGGGCTTAAAGAAAAACTCACATAATCCCGAGCTCATTGCCGTTTATTCAACCTACCTTTTGCGCCATGACAAGCTGGAAGAAGCCCAAAAGCTTTCGGAGGAGCTGCGTGGTACAAAATACGGCTCAATATATTCCGAAGCTGTAATGAAGCTTGCCCGCCGCGACAGCAAGGATGATTCGGGTGCCTTCTGGAAGGATTCCAAATACTATTCAATTTATCTTGATGCCTATAGAGGAAGTCAGAACCCCATCTGGATTCGTAACTGTGCCCTGTTTAATTTAAAGGACGGGCTTTTTGAAAATGCCGCTGCGCTTTTGCCGGTTGCCTATGCCGATGCCGACGATGCCTATTTCTGGGCTCTGGTTTTGTATGATGCAGGCAAGTATTACGAAGCAATTGATGCGCTTGATGCTTCGGGCTCTTTTCTTGCGGGCTATCCTGATTCTGCAAGCCGCAGGGTCTGGCGTACAACCGATATAAAGATTGTTGCACTTGAGTCCGATGCCTATATGGCAGTTTCCGAAATAGAAGCTTCAGAAGCAAAGCGACAGGAAATCATTACACAGCTTGATCATCTTACAAGGCTTAGCGAGGAAGAAGAAAAGCTGCTTGCCATGATTGTCGTAAACAGTGCAATTTATGCAAGAAATCAATATGAGGATGATTCTTGTGCCGACCTGCTTTTTTATTCTGTAAACCGCTGGCCTGACAATGTTGCCGCTTTAATTTTGTATTCTGATTTTGCCTATAATTCTAATCTTGAACGCGAAGAATCCCTTGAGGTTCGTAATCTGCGCGCCAACGGCATAAGCTCTCTTTCTATGGAAGAGTATGACAACCGCCGTAAGATTCCGCTTAGTGATGCGCTGTACCGTCTGGAGCAGGCAATGGAGCGCACAAAGGATCCTTATCTTTCCATTACCTGTCTGGACTTAAAGTACAAGATGGACAGCTCTATTACCGTTAAAAACAAGACCGCAGATCTGTGGATTGAAATGGAAAAAAATTATACGGAAGAAAAAAAGTATCAGAGTTTATTGGTTCAGTACACACTTAACTTTTTGCTTCAGACAAATCAAAAGGCCGATGCCCGCAAGCTCTTTGAAGACTTTGTGCGTTCAACCTATAATTTTGATGACAAGCAGGATTTCTGGATTCAGACCGAACGAAACCTTTCTACTATGGATATTCGTACAGCAGAGTTTGCCGCCTGGTTTGCTACAGACCAGAAGCTTTATGATGAAGCTGTACGCCTGTATGAATATTGTGTTTACGAAAGCGGTGGAGTTTTATTCCAGGGAATTGTGTCACCGGCAGTTTCTACAATTTCGTGCATGAACCTTGCAGACATTTATTTTTCTACCGGCAAAAAGGATAAGGCTCTTGAGCTTTACGGAAAAGCAGCCGGCCGCGAAAGCCGCAATTATCTTCGTTCACAGATTTTCTACAGAATTGCAAATATATACGCAGCCACCGGAGACAAAAAAAATGCCCTGCGTTCTGTGGATTATGCAATTCTGCTTTATCCGGATAACGCAAAGGCATCTTTGTTAAAAGAAAAGCTTTCTACTCAATCACAGCAATAATGTCGCTCATGCGAAGAATAAGATGATCCTCGCCGTCAATCTTTACAGGTGTTCCTGCATATTTGTCATACATAATGCGGTCGCCCTTTTTAAGAGTGATTTTTACTTCATCAGTTCCAGGTCCAACCTCAACAACAACAGCAGTCTGAGTCTTTTCCTGAGCAGCCTCCGGAATAATAAGTCCGCCTGCAGTCTTAGTTTCTGCTTTATCATTCTTTACAAGTACACGATCAGCTAATGGTTTGATTTTCATTTATTGTATCTCCTTAATATCATTTTTATAACTTTAAAGATAATAAAAAAAAACTGCTTCGGCAAGTAAAAAATTTTTTAAAAATATGTTGACAGTCGACATATGTCGTGATATGATATATATATCGAGTGACGATATAACGAGAGTCGACCATGTTATAGCGTCACAACAAAAATGTCATCCCGAACTTGTTTCGGGATCTCACAGGAGGTTAGCTTATGAAAACAGTTAAATTTGAACCATTATCAGAAAGTTACTTTTATATTTTGCTGTGTCTTTCAAAGGGCGCAAACCACGGTTACGGCATTATGAAGCTTACAGAACAGCTTTCACAAGGCCAGGTAAAAATAGGTTCTGGTACAATGTACGGTGCAACCAGCAATATGATCAAAAAGGGTTGGATTCACGAAATTGTTTCCAATGACCCTGGTGCAGAAAAGAAACGCCTTTATGCACTTACCGCAGAAGGAACCGAAGCTTACAAGGCAGAGGTTGCTCGTCTTAAAAGAATGCTCAGCGCAATATAAGGAGATTGAATTATGAAGGGTTACAAAAGAATAATTGGAATGTATTCAGCCTGGGATTATACCCGCGAAATTGAAGATTTGAACAAGCGCTCAGAACAGGGCTGGCAGCTTATGAAGGGCGGACTTTTTTCAAATTTGTTCAAAAAGAATGAGGATGTACGCTACCGCTATCAGCTGGACTTTAATCAGAAAATTGAAGATATGGGCCGCTACATCGAAACCTTCCATGAGCAGGGCTGGGAATATGTAAATTCAACCTGGAACGGCTGGCACTATTTCCGTAAGCTTTATGATCCGTCTATGGACAACGAGGAGTTCGAAATCTACAACGATTCGGAATCGCTCAAGGAAATGCAGACAAAGTGGCAGAAGCTTGGAATAGGTGCTTTGGTAGTACTTTCCCTGTTTGTTGTGGTTGAATTGTGTTTGACAATCCTATGGCCGCGTATTTATTATGCACTTTTAGCTTTGACCTTGCTTATCGAAGCCTGTGTTATTGGCCGTGGAGTATATGTTCTTCGCAATCCACAGCGTGCAGACGGACACAAACGAAGCTGGAACGGAATGCCTGCTTTTATTACTGTTCTTTTGATTGGACTTGCTGGTTCAATTGTTCTTATGAGCCTGCGCGAAAGCAACAGCTTTAATACAAAGAGTGAGGTGTACGGAGCAATTTCAGCTGACATTTCGGAGGCAGTAAACTGGGGAGAAGTAAAAGTGCTTTATCCGGATTACTACAACTTTGAAGTAAGCGGATATACCAGCTCGCCAATGACCTTTGCTGTTGTGAATACACAGACTGGTGAAATTGTGAGCCAGATTCGTATTGATTCATCAAAAGCAAAGGACGGCAAAAAGTTTAAGGAAGAACACAACATCATCCTTAAGCGCGGAAATTATGCGCTCTACGGTTACGACTTTGCCGGCGGCGGAATGGATTTACATGTGAGCTTGAACTAAAGATTCGTCGTCGCGAACCAAGCTTCCGTCATTGCGACGAAGGCTGTCCCGTCATTGCGAGCGCAGCGTGGCAATCCAGTTATTCGAATGCCTGTGTATTCGTGGATTGCCACGGCGCTGTGCGCCTCGCAATGACGGTCTTTTTTTATTTAAACAATTGAGGAAATCCTGCAGCTTTTTTTATTGCATCTTCCAAAGTCATCCCAGCAAAAGCCTGTGCTCCAAGGAGGCGGCCACTCTTCTTATCATCCACAAAAGCACCAACAACAATGCCTGGAATTACGCTGTCTGGGTCGTTCGGAGCATTTGGTCCGCCAAGGTCTGTACGGCACCAGCCCGGGTCAGTAAGGTTTATGCAAACGTCTGTGCCATCCAGCTTGCCTGCAAGGTCGCTTGTTACTTTGTCCAAGGCTGCCTTACTTGCACTGTAGCCTGCCTGTTCAGGTTCGTTACGGATGCCGCTTGTTGTGTTGATTACGCGACCAAAGCCGCGTTCAATCATTTTTGGAATAAAGTGGTAGCAGAGCATCATAGGAGCGATTGTGTTTATTACAAAGCTTGTTGAATAATCTTCTGCCGGAGTTTTCCAGTAATCTGTGCGGTAGGCAATCTGAACTGCTGCATCATTAAAGAGGATGTCTACAGGCTTACCACGGCGGTCAATTTCTGCAATCATTGCCTGAACCTGATTAAGGTCGCTTAATTCTGCCGCAATATCGTAGGCATCTACACCCATAGCCTTTACTTCTTCAAGAACTGTCTTTGTGTGTTCCAGCGAGCGGCTGTGCAGAATAAGGTTGCAGCCTTTTCCTGCCATAAATTTTGCGATTCTATAACCAATTCCACGGTTAGCACCAGTTACCAGTGCCCATTTGTTTGTAACATCAATCATATAATACTCCTCCGTCATTGCGAGCGCAGCGCGGCAATCCACTTTCATAGTTCATTCTTTTATATGGATTGCTTCGCTACGCTCGCAATGACGTAGTCACACCACTTGTCAAATTCTGGATCTTCTATCTGACATTCCGGGTGACTCATTACATATTCAATTGTTTCGCGGATTCCCTGGTTTGCGCGTTTTGTTGCAACAAAATCAGGGACCAGCGCTTTAAGCTTACTGCAGTCAAAAACTACAGAGTTTGCTTTGTCGCCAATAAGGCTGCCTGTAAAATCATAATTGCTGTGAGCGGCCAGATATGTTGAAGAAACATAAACAGGCTTAAGCTCAACACCAAGACTGTCGGCAATGCATTTATAAATCTGATTCCAGGTTACAGATTCATCGCTCATGATTTGAACTGCTTCACCAATGGCGTGAATGTTTCCCATAAGGCCCACAAAGCCCTTTGCAAAATCAGAATTGTGGGTGATTGTCCAAAGGCTTGTTCCATCCCCGTGAATGATTACAGGTTTTCCTTCTTTAATTCGCTTTACAACCTGGTAGCTTCCCTTGTCTCCGTGAACTCCAAGCGGAACACTTCGTTCATCATAAGTGTGGCTTGGTCGGATAATTGTTACAGGGAATTGCTCTTCGCGGTAAAGCTTCATCAGGTAGTCTTCGCAGGCAATCTTGTCGCGTGAATACTGCCAGTAAGGATTTGCAAGCGGAGTTTTTTCGCTGATGATATAGTTGCCGCAAGGCTTCTGGTAGGCAGAGGCAGAGCTTATGTACATAAACTGGCGTACCTTACCCTTGAGCAGGCGGTAGTCGCGTTCCAGCTGTGACGGTACAAAACCGATAAAGTCGCAGGCAACGTCAAAGCTCATGCCTTCAAGTTTTTTTGCGGCAGCGGCTTCGTCATTAATGTCTACAGTTATAAAGTGTGCGCCCTGGAGTGCAGGGTCTGCGTTGCGGTTTCCGCGGTTTATAAGATAAAGCTCCCAGCCCTTTTGCAAAAGCAGCTTGGAAATTGCCATGCTTATTGTGCCGGTTCCGCCTATGAATAATGCTTTCATGATTCCTCCAAAAGCACGTCATTGCGAGCGAAGCGCGGCAATCCAGATATTAGAATGCATTCTTGTTGTGGATTGCCACGCTTCGCTCGCAATGACGAGTGTTATTAGATCTTAGCCTTTACAGCTAATTTATATATTTCTGCGATATCCTCAGCACTCAACTTCACAAATCCACCGGTCGTTCCACCTTCAGGAAGTCCAAACTTTTTCACAAGTGTCGGGATATCTTCTTCCTTGGCACCAAGCTCGGCAAAATTAATAGGCATTCCGATGCTGTGCAGGAACTGTCTGAAGCGGCGGATTCCTTCGAGGGCTGTTGCTTCAGGGTTTGCATAATCCATCTGAACTCCCCAAACTCTGGTTGCCCACTGGCAGAAGCGCATTACATCATGCTTGTAAACAAACTCCATCCAGGCCGGCATAATTACTGCAAGACCTGCACCGTGAGCACAATCATAAAGACCGCTAAGCTCGTGTTCAATTCCGTGGCTGTTCCAGTCCTGGTCGCGGCCAACGCCTACAATATTGTTGTGTGCAACCATTCCGGCCCACATAATATTTGCACGGGCTTCGTAATCGTTTGGATCTGCAATTACCTTTGGAGTTTCGTGAATCATTGCCATGAGTTCACCTTCGCAAAGACGGTCTGTTGTTTCTACATTCTTTGTATTTGTAAAATAGCGCTCGCAAACATGAGCCATAATATCTGTAGCACCACAGGCTGTCTGGTAAGTAGGAAGAGTCTGAGTGAGGGCAGGGTTCAAAATAGAAAATTTTGGACGCAGCATGTCATTTCCAAAGCCGCGTTTAATCATTCCTTCTTTTTTAGTAATTACAGTATCCGGAGAACCTTCGCTACCAGCTGCTGCAATTGTAAGAATTGTTGCTACCGGAAGTGCTGCCTTAGGCTGTGCAACGTAACTGTAGAAATCCCAGAAATCACCGTCGTAGCAAACGCCCATAGCAATTGCTTTAGAGCTGTCTATTACAGAACCACCACCTACAGCAAGAATAAAGTCTACGTTCTCGCGCTTACAAAGATCAATTCCTTCATAAACCTTATCAGAAAGAGGGTTAGGGTGAACGCCGCCAAGCTCAACAAAAGCAAGGCCTGCAGCCTTAAGAGACTCGCGTACACGACCAAGCAGCCCCGACTTTTCAGCCGACTGACCACCAAAATGAAGCAGTACCTTGCTTCCGCCAAATTCCTTTACAAGCGCACCGGCCTGATTTTCTGTATCCTTTCCAAAAACAAATTTTGTTGGACTATAAAAAGTAAAATTATTCATTAAAATCCTCCGCTCGCAATGACGATGTGTATATTAAATATACATTCAATATTGTAAAAAAGAATAGAAATCCTCTTGAATTATTGCATGATTCTATATGCAATTGAATTAATTTTCACAAATAAGGCGTATCATGGTATAATTATAATTATGATGAATAACAAACTTTTTTTGATTTTATTTTTTCTCTTTATTGGAATGACGGGTCTGGCAGCTGCAGAATTGAACGGCACCTATGATAAGGACTATAAGGTACAAACCGAATTTAATAGAATTTCTGAAGAATCGGTTGTTCGGGTTACAAACGGCGCAACCTACATAATGTCAGATGCTATTGTAGACGGAAAGATTATTGTAGAAAAAGGCTCCAGGTTTATTGCCGAAAAAGATGGGGCTGGTTATCTGGTGTTTAAACGGGGCTCTCACACAGAAGGCATAGATTTGTACTACAAGTTACGTAGTTCTGGGGTTGATGAGATTATCAGAAAGATTCCAATGACTTTGGATGAGATTTGGGCCTGTGGAAACGATGAGCTTATAGAATGGGTTTGTACCATTGAGTTTTGTTACAGTTCTGAATTACAAGGCTGGGTTTCTACGGGTCCAAGCCACCTTCAAAATCCTTTTAATGAAGATTTAACTATGTATTTAAATGATACCTATGAAGAGGATCATAAAGTAACAACTCAGGGTAATGTTATTAAAGCAGGCGATACTCTGCTGGTAAAGAAGGGCACAACCTTTACAATGACAGATGCCATAGTGCAGGGAAGTATCATTGTAGAACCGGGCGCTTCGTTTATTGCCGTGCGCGACAATGCCGGTTATCTTAAGTTTGAAAAAGGTTCTCATATAGAAGGCGTAGATTTATATTACAAGGTTCGTGTTTCTGATAATCTTGTGTTCACCAGAAAGATTCCAATGACCCTCGACGAGATTTGGGACAGCGGTGACTTCAAGCTTATAGAAACAGTCAAAGAAATGGAGTTTATCTACAGCACAAATTTGAAGGGCTGGGTTACCAAAAATGAAGTTCGCTTTGTGAATCCGTTTAATGAAGATTTGTATGAAGATTACGATATTGTATTAACAAAGTCTGGTACACAGGTGCTTGAGTTTGAATGTAATTCCCTGACTGTAAAAAACAAAGCCAAGGTTGTTATTCAGTCAATGCCTGATTACTGGGGTTCAAAAATCAACAAATCAATCACTGTTCAATCGGGCGCTTCGCTGACTGCAAGTGCAACAAATGGACATAGACTACAGCTTAAGAAAGGCATTACAGTAAAGGGTCTTCCGCTTTATATAAGATTCAACAACGAGCTTGTATCTGTAGATAAATTCGTTGCTGACTTATGGACCGATACGATTTTTGGCGATAAAGAGTACAACACAGTTTATTACGAACCAAGCGTAAAAGGCTGGGTTTTTGAAGAGATGCTTGATAATTACAGCATGACAACTGCCCTCCGAGAAAAAATCGAAAAGCAGCAGAAGAAAAAGAAGAAATAAGAGTTAGTCGCCCGGGCAGAGTTTACAATCCTGCTTCGGGCAGACAGTGCATATGGGTTGTACCAAGCATGCGGAAGCCTTCGGCAGTTATGTGGTTCGTAAGATTCACAGTCCCCAGCGGGTAAAACCAAAGATTCTTCTTCTTAATTCCGGGCTCTTCAACATTATTCTTAGGCAATAACCGTAATTTCTTTTTGAAGCTCGAGAATTTTTTCTACAGAGAGACCTGTAATCTTCGAAATCTGTTCTGGCGAAAGATTCATTTTAAGGGCATTTGTAGCTGCTTCTATGGCTTTTTCTTCTGCACCAGCTTCTTTTGCTCTTCTTGTCAAATCCCAGTCATGTAAATTCATAGCAGCGTAATCACTCCTAAATTTTTCATCATCTTTTAATCGTTCAACAATAGCTTCCAGACGGTTTGTAAAATCATCGTCGCCGGCATCATCAGTCAAAACATAATGCAGAAAATCGCGTACTTGTTCATCTTTTTCTTCTGCATATGCACTTGCATTATAAATCACTTTTATGCATTTGTCATTCAAATTTACAAGAGGATTTTCCTCACATGTATTATGGAATGTGTAACAGGGCAAACCATAATTTTCAAACGGATCATTCTTACAAATAAAAAGAATATAGCTTTCTTTCAGTTCAGGATAAGGCTGCCCTTTCATCAGGCTGTCAATATCAATCATAGACTGATAATAACGCGTCCTTTTTCCTAAGGCCGGCTGCCTGTAGCATTGGATTTCGATATCTATGATTTTATCTTCATCCTTAAGGTAAACATCAAGCCTTACTCCTTTTGTAGTGTAAAAAGGTGCAATCTGCTTTTCAAGTTCAGGATATTCAACATGGCTCACCTTTACATGAAGCAGCCTTTCAATTATTTCTGCACATATATCTTCTTCGTGCAGAACAGCCTGGAACATTCCGTCATCGGTGAATGTAAGGTCTTCAATCTTTTTTTGCTGATAATCATAATTTGACATAGTTACTCCTCGAGAATTTTTTCTCATATATAGATTAGAAAAAAAACGGGACTTATTACAAAAATTTGAGAAAAAAAGTGAAAAAATTCTGATTATTTATCTATAGCAAGTCGATTTTAGAATTATTCAGGCAACGATAAATTAATTCCAGGCTAGGTTTCATTTCGTCCAGCATTTTTTTGCCTTTTTTTCAAACCAATAATTTCTATGGGGGTATTTTCCAACTATTCTCCATGAATAATTGATTATCATTTATTTAATTTATAATTTATTCTCTTTTTGATATTTCCATTATCCCAGAATTCGTAATCGAAAAAGTATTGCTCGCCTTTGGAATTTTTTCTGTAAATCAAAAGGTTGTCATCATTGTATTCATTCCAGCTTGTTGTGCCGGTTGATGATGTATAATAAATTTCATTTCCGTTTTCGTCGTAGAAATATTCGGTAAAGGCAGTTTCGGAATAATTTTCTTTTATTAGTTTTCCGTTTTGATAAGTATATATTTTAAGCATTCCGTCTGACCATTGTTCCAAAACAAGATCGTCATTCATGTAAAAGAATTCAGTGGTTATACCGGTATTCTGTTCCGAAGAAACAAGCTTATTGTTTTCATCATAAAAATATTTACATTCGTAGCCATCATCCCATTTTTCAAAAATCAGGTTGCCGTTGCTATCATATTCTTTGGAATCAAAAAAAACTAAATCTGTTTTGTTGATTTGTTTTTCTTTTAGTGTGTGTGCAAGAACATTTTTTGTACTTGAACAGGAAATATTGAGAATCCCAAAAAGACAAATAAGGGCAATAGAAATTTTTTTCATATTATTCCTCCATATCCCAGCTGTCTTTTGCGTTGCCGGTTATTGGAATTTGTTTGCCAAGATAGGTTGGCTTTGAATTTAATTGAACCATAAAAAATGCTTTTATTCTAGCGAGGGCTTCGCGGGTGTTCCAGTTGGCATGGGTCTGTTTGCTGTAGACGACTAGCTCGGGGGCTTCGTAACCGACGATGTTCAGGCCAAGCTTTCTTCCGATATAAACGGCTCTTGCCAGATGAAACTTTTGAGTAACAACAACTGCGCTGTCTACACAAAAAATATCTCTGGCGCGGTACATGGTTTCGTAGGTAGAAAAGCCTGCGTGATCCATAAAAATAATATCAGGCTGAACATTGTAAATTTTTTGCATGTACAATCGCATCTGATTTACTTCATCATAATCTGTGCGTCCGTGGTCGCCGGAAATTAAAATGCGTTGGGCCTTTGAATGATTGACGCAATCCACGCCGGCCTCGATGCGGTCGCGCACAACATGCGAAATATTATTTTCATAAACCTTTGCTCCGGGAATGATTACGGTATAAGACTGGGGCAGGTGAGTGATGTCCGTATAAATGTAAGGCTTTGCATAGTTGATGATGTAAATGTTTATTCCGGCAACAAAAATAATTCCAAGGAGAAAAAGGGAGGCAGCAATTATGAAAAAGATTTTTCGTCGTTTCAGTTTATGCACGTTTTTACTTTTTGGGGTTTTAATTGTAAGGTTCATTTACTCTCCACAATTAGAGTTTAATTTAGTTGTTCAAAATAATCATCTCGCTGGCTCAGCCAGGTAAAGTTTAATTCTCTCAATTGATTTGAATCAACTTTTGTTAATGGATATACAAATTCTTTTACAACAATTTCTTTTTCTTTAATTGTGTATTCGTAAATTATAAATTCTAAATCACAAAAATCATCGCTGCTATTTATATAGTCTCTCCCAACTGCAATTATTTTTGTATCAGTGAGCCAGCAAAATGAATCAAGCCCGCTGGTGCTTCCAAAGAAGTCACAGAACAAAAGGTTTTCATTTCTATCAAAAATTCCAAAGGGAGAATCAACATCCAGTAAATATGTGTATTTTCCATTTTTTTGTTTTATTAAAGAACAGTAAATATCATTGTAGGCAAATCTATCGCCATAATAATTCCATTTTTTTAAAACGGGAAATAATCTGTTTTTATATGATATAATTTCTTTTTCTTTTTTAATTGTTCTTTGTCTTTCAAATTTGAAATTGTCGATTTGT
>JAFZYR010000090.1 GCA_017616165.1 Treponema sp. | reverse complement strand
CTATTCCAAATTTCTTTGCAATTTTTCCTGTTGTTAGATTTTCTTCTTCAAACAGCCTTACACATTCAAGTCGAGTTTCAAAACTGTATACTCTTTGCATTTCATCCTCCAAAAAGTGTCTAACTTTTTGGGTTCAGTTCAGGCTCCGCCCTCCTTATTATTCCCCAAGAAATTCTTTAATTTTTGGCAGCAGCTTTTTTGCAATGTTACGGCCTTCATCGTAGACTCGCTGGAGCTCTTCGGGGTTGTTTTCGATGCGGCTTATGCCAAGAGACTTTTCGGGACAGATTACGAAGACTTCACCGCGGTCGGCTTTGGCAAAAACATCGGCGGTCTGCTGGTTGTATGTTTCTGGACGATTGCGCATTGCTTCTACAAGCTTTGGATATTTATGAAGCATGATTTTCATGAGCCACATAAGACTTGCGGGCTTTTTGCGGAATTCGCGTGGCTGGGTAAGAATCACTACATTTCGGTTATAGCCTATGCTTTCAAAATATTTTAATGGAATTGAATCTGTCATGCCGCCGTCGAGCAGCTTGTAACCGTCTATGCTGACTACTCGACTGACCAGAGGCATTGAGGCACTGGCGCGCATCCAGGTAAGTTCATGCTGATCGCAGGTTTCGAGCTTCTTATATACAGGAAGGCCTGTTTTGCAGTCGGAAGCAACGCAGTAAAATTCCATTGGATTTGTCTTGTAAGTGTCGCGGTCAAAAAGGTCGAGCTTGTTTGGAAGAGTGTCGTAGCAGAAGCGGGCACCATACATGTCGCCTGTCAAAATGAGTGAGCGCATGGAACAGTAGCGCCAGTCGTGGGCAAAGCGTTTGTTGTAGCGGATTGCACGGCCAATCTGGCGGGATTTTAAATTGCATCCAAAGGTAGCGCCTGCGGAAACTCCTATGGCTCCGTCAAATTCTATTCCTTCTTCTAAAAAAACGTCAAGGACTCCGGAAGTAAACATTCCTCTCATTGCGCCGCCTTCGAGGATTAGGCCTTTCTTTAACTTTTTATCATTCATAATTTGATTATATCATAAAAATCCTGGCCTGCAAGTTGTTCGAAGTATGCTTTCAGTTCAAAATTTTTGTTCCATTTAGGTTCAGGGTAGTAGCCGTAGCGGGCTTTTACGTCGTTCATGCGCTGTTCGAGGTTCTGGGTGCCGTCTGCACTGCAGGTTGCATCTAGGAGCTGGATCATGCGGTCGTAGTCGTCATATGTGGCTGACGCAAGTAGTTTCTTTATTTCTTCCATCTTTTCTGGAGTGATGTCTATTTTGCCTATGTAGTCATCTGTGGTCTGAAGATTAAACGAGTGGGTCAGACAGATTTGGGCAGCTTTTTCATAACCAAGCGACATTAAAAAATGATAGCCGTCGTAAACATGAGCAATATAGGTGTAACCTTCCTGGCGGCCGATGTCGTGAAGGAGACCGTAAATGTAGGCAAGCTCCGGATTGAGTTTTTCTGTGCCGCAGTTTTTGTTTACGACTAAGGCAATTTTTTCTGCAGCACGGGCTACTGCAATACTGTGATCTCGCCATGGTCCCGGATTTTTTGCAACGGCTTCTTCGAAAATGTATTCTGCTGCGCAACGTGAAGGTTCTGCAGGAACTCCAAGCATGAGCGCTAAAATCCGGGTGTCGCGGGCTATCATAAAAATGTTAAAATTATTTGTGTCGTGGAATTTTAGATTTGTTTCCATTGCTTCTTTAATAGAAACTATCCGCAGTTCAAAGCCTGCTTTATCTTCGTAGTCATCGAGGTTTTGGTTTATGATTTTATCTTCTACCTGGCATTCGTAATAAAAGTTGTCCTGAACAAAAATTGTTTCGGGTGTTCTGGCTGATTTCTGGAAACGATGAACCACACCATATTCCTTTACACTTGAAGGAATAACTATAAGGCCTACTTCTTCCTGAACTTCTCGTATGAGTGCAGCAACTACATCTTCATTTTCATTTATACCGCCGCCGGGAAACTTATAGTATCCAAGCTTTGTTGCATAAACAAGTGCAAGCTTGTCTTCTCCCATGCGGATAATTGCCCTTGCGGAATCTCGTCTTGAGAGCTGCCAGTCATCCTTGTAATTTTTTAAATCAATTGTAAAAAGTGTTTTCATAAAACCCTCGAATAAGTCATTATAACAAAATACAATATATTTTTCCTATTCTCATAGATAAAATTTCTACATTTTGGAGGAATTGTGGGGTATAATGTTAGTGAAAATTGAGAGGGCCCTTCGACAGGCTCAGGGACCACAGCCAGCTCAGGGACCACAGCCAGTTCAGGGACCTCGCGGCAGGAGGATTAAAAATGTTTGACTTTAAATATTATACACCAACAAAAGTTTTGTTCGGAAAGAACACAGAAGAAAAGGTTGCCGATTTTATTAAGGAATTCGGTGGAAAGAAGGTTTTGATTCATTATGGCGGAGGCTCTGTTATCCGCTCGGGACTTATGCAGCGTGTAACTGATCAGCTGGACAAGGCTGGTATTCCTTATGTTATGCTTGGAGGCGCTGTTCCAAACCCACATTTGAGCTTAGTTTATGAAGGAATTGAGCTTTGTAAAAAAGAAGGAATTGATTTTCTGCTTGCTGTAGGCGGTGGTAGTGCAATAGACTCTGCAAAAGCTATCGGCTATGGAGTTATGAACGAAGGCGATGTCTGGGATTTTTATGATTACAAGCGCACTGTAAAAGCATGCATGCCTCTTGGCGTAATCCTTACTCTTGCTGCAACAGGAAGTGAAATGAGTGATTCTTCTGTAATCACTAAGGAAGAAGGTCTTGTTAAACGTGGATATTCAAGTGACTTTGGTCGCCCTCGTTTTGCAATTTTGAATCCTGAACTTACTATGACTTTGCCAGACTACCAGACTGCCTGTGGTTGTACAGATATTATGATGCACACAATGGAGCGATATTTTACAAACGGCGGTAACATGGAACTTACAGATTCTATGGCAGAAGCTCTGCTCCGTACTGTAAAAGAGAACGCTTTGATTCTTGTAAAAGATCCTAAAAACTATGATGCCCGTGCCGAAGTTATGTGGGCCGGAAGTCTTTCTCACAACGGACTTACTGGTTGCGGAAACGACGGCGGTGACTGGATGACTCATAAACTTGAGCATGAACTTGGCGGACTTTATGATGTTGCACACGGTGCCGGTCTTGCTGCAATCTGGGGAAGCTGGGCACGTTATGTTTATAAAAACTGTCTGCCTCGCTTTAAGAGATTTGCAATTAATGTAATGGGTGTGGCAACTACAGGTACAGACGAAGAAATTGCCCTCAAGGGAATTGAAGCAATGGAAGATTTCTACCGCCAGATTAAGATGCCTACAAACCTCCGCGAGCTTGGTGTAAATGCTACAGAAGAGGACCTTAAGCTTATGGCACACAAATGTGCTGTAGGTGTAGACGGCGGAAAGGGATCGGCAAGATTCCTTAAAGAAGAAGATATGTTAGAAATTTACAGGATGAGCAAATGATTTATTACGTAAACGCAAAAGCAAAATCAAACGGAAACGGAAGTAAGGAAACTCCGTTTAAAACTATAAATCAGGCAGCTGCAATTGCAAAGGCCGGAGATGAAGTTCTTGTAGCACCAGGTGTTTACCGCGAACAGGTTGTGCCACGCTTTGGAGGCACTGAGGATGCGCCGATTGTTTACCGTTCAGAAAAACCTCTTGGTGCTGTAATTACCGGTTCCGAAGTTCTTAAGGGCTGGAAAAAGTTCAAGGGTGATGTATGGACTGCAAAGGTAGATAACTCTATTTTTGGCGGCTACAATCCTTATACAAGTTATGTCTGCGGTGACTGGTATTTTGCACCTACAGTACGCCACACCGGTAGCGTTGTGCTGAACGACTTAATGATGTATGAAACTGAGTCGCTCGAAGAATGCCTTGCAGGAAAGCCTGATCCATGTGCCTGGAACCAGAAGGAGTCGCAGCTTAAATGGTACTGTGAACAGGAAGGTGACGCACCAGCCCCTCAGTATAATGTAGACGGACCTTATAAGTCGGAATACATAATAAATGCACAGGCAAAGAAAATTAAGACAGGCCGATACACAGTTTTCTATTGTAACTTTAAAGGCCTTGATCCAAACAAACAGAAGGTAGAAATCCTTGCCAGACGAAACTGCTTTATGCCGGATGTAAACGGTCTTAACTATATTACTGTAAGCGGTTTTAAGATTTGTAACGGTGCTACAACCTGGGCGCCGCCTGCTGCTTACCAGGATGGACTTATTGGCCCGCACTGGAGCAAAGGCTGGATTTTTGAAGACCTTGAAGTTTGCAACAGCCGCTGTTGTGGTATTTCTCTTGGTAAATATCGCGACGAAGAAAACGACATGTATTTCTACACAAAGCATCTTAAGAGTCCGACTCAGATGGAGCGAGATGCAGTTTGTCGTGGTCAGTATCATGGATGGACAAAGGAAACTGTTGGTTCACATATTGTGCGCCGCTGTCATGTTCATCACTGTGAGCAGACTGGAATTGTCGGCCGTATGGGTGGAGTTTTCTCTACTATTGAAGACTGTCATATTCATCATATTTGTAATTCTCAACAGCTTGGTGGAGCAGAAACTGCTGGTATTAAGCTTCACGCAGCAATTGATGTTTTAATCCGACGCAATCATATTCACGATTGTATTATGGGTGTATGGCTCGACTGGGAAGCTCAGGGTGCCAGAATTACTCAGAACCTTATGTACAACAACGAACGTCCTGCCGGCCGCGAACCTGCTAAAGGTGCAATGTTCTCTACTGATGTTTTCATAGAAGTTGGACACGGACCAACAACAATCGACAACAACCTTCTGCTTTCTAAGGTTTCTATTACAATTCCAAGCGAAGGTATTGCAGTTGTTCACAATCTGATTTTGGGTTCATTCAGTCTGATTAATTCCGGTGTAGACAGCATTGTAAATGGTCAGCGTGAACCTCGTTATACTCCGTACCATATCCGTCACAGAACAGAGGTTGCCGGCTTTATGACAATCCTTCATGGTGACGACAGAATCTACAACAATATTTTTGCACAGGTTGCTGCGATTACAGACAAAAAGAAAACTGCAGAAGCACCGGATTACGAAGTGGTAGGAACTGCTCCGTTTGATATTTTCCCAACTTACGACAAGTGGATTAAAAACTTTATGATGGATACAGAGCCTGATATGGGACCTCTTGCCCAGTATCATTTTGGAAATCTTCCTGTCTGGGTTGGCGGAAACGCTTACTTTAATGGAGCAACTGTGTGCAAGCATGAAAAGGAAAATCTTGTTGGCGCAAAATCTGCAAAGGCAAAAATCAGTTTGAAGGGTGGGGCGCTCAAGAGCAATCTTGCCGAACTTATAGGCGACTATAAAACAGGGGTAATAACAACGGCCCTGCTTGGAGCAGCTTTTGAACCTGAACAGAAGTTCGAAAACCGCGACGGCACAGACATCATCTTTAATGAAGATTTCTTTGGCAACCACAGAGGAACGAGCGTTGTACCTGGTCCTTTTGCTGAACTTAAAGATGAAATAATCGTTTTGTGAGGTTTGAATGGAAAATCTTGAAGCTTGTCTTAAAAAACTTGGCGACGAAAACTGGCGTGAACTTTCTAATACAGTTGTTTATATTCGATGTAAGCAAAAGCTTGAAGTTCTTACAAAGGCAGGCTTCAAGGTTGACCCACGGAATGACGGATTTCTTGCAATGTGTTTTATTGATCACACGCAGGGATTATCTTTTTATGTAATCAGTGCGGCACATATACGAGGTGCAGATATTTTTGTGAGTCCGGAAAATAAAAGCTCTGCAATTATTCTTAGGGCTTACGAACTTGCAGAATGTTTGTATTTGAATCAGCAGTATATTGAAATTGATCTTTCGAAATATTTTGATTATGCGGCTTCGATAAAAAAGGATTATGAACAGAATATTGATGATGTTTTGTATATCCGCGATATAACCGAGATTGATGATTTTAGAAAACCGTTTTTCCCGGATGATATTGAAGTTTTATTAATAGGAAAAGATTTTGGACAGGAACGGATTTTTGTCAGAAGTGAGCATTACGGTGAAAGTGGCCTGACAGGAATTATTCTTGACGAACCTCAAAAAGCAGCAAGCCTTCACAAGGGTCAGGAAATTGATTTTATGCTGGTAGAACGTGACGGCAAATTAAGTACAGTGCATGTGGTTAAATAACAATCCCCGTGTCGAGCACGGGGATAACAAAGTGGACTAGTTGTCCATGACATGAAGATTAATAATCTTTTTTTTCTGTCTTGCGCTTCTTGTTCAAAAGTTTGCGCTCGAGAGTTGTTTTCTTCTGGTGAAGAGTAGCAGAAGGTTTTTCAAAATATTCACGCTTCTTGTATTCGCGGATAATGCCTTCTTTTTCAACCATGCGTTTAAAGCGTTTAATTGCT
>JAFZYR010000089.1 GCA_017616165.1 Treponema sp. | reverse complement strand
GGTTTCGACAAGCTCAACCACCCCTTTTTTATTAATAAAATTCAATCTGAGTCTTTAGCTCCCCTGCCTTATCAAAAATACAGCAAACATGCTTACCTTCCACACAGGCATACTTACAAACCAGCTCTTCGTGCGGCTTTACGGCCTGCTTGTAGGTTACGCGGAAGCCCTTAAAATCATAATTCTTGTAAACCTCATGAGGCAAAGCTTCAAAAGCGTAATCCAGATATGTAAGGTTATGTACGTGGTCGTTGTAATCAATATCTGAACGGCGGACATTTATTGCAACCTCGTTTGTAAAAGCTTCCGGAGTAACGAGGCGCGGAGGCTTTTCCATTGCAATTGCCTGGCGGTCTTCGGGTTTATACTGGTCTGCAAATTCAGGACCGATTTTCTGTGGGCGGTTTGTTGAAAGATCTACAATTACGTAGCGGCCTACACAACGAACGCAAGCTTTTCCGTCGGCTTCTACTTCAAAGTCTCGGTTGCTGAACAAAATCTGTTTGATTGGCTCTACCCAGGTGCGTACTTTAATTTCCTGATTTACCATAGGGAACTGGTCAATTTCTACAAACCAGTCTGTCATGATCCAGGCTTTGCCTTCTTTTGTGTCTGTAAGAATGTTGTCGCCAACTGTGTCTGAATGACGGCTGCCTGCAACTTCAAATGCCTTGAGAATTGCACCAAGGCGCATTTTGCCATCCTTTCTAAAGTCTTCGTAACGTCGCTGATATGGGATTTCGATATACATGGGATCTCCTTTTTTATCATCATACCTCATTGAGAATGACATTTCAAGCGGTTTTTGTCATAATAAAATCTAGAGCCCAAGCAATCGGTTAAATGCCGGTTTTTCCTTGCCTTCTACATCGAACAAAAGCGGTGCGTCAGTGCGGCCCGGGGCCGGGAAGTTGTTTTTCCAGCTCATTTTGTCGGTAATTCCCCACAAAACTACGTCCTTTAAGATGCCGGCGCGGGCTTCCTTGCGGAAACATTCAAAAATCTTTGCATAACGTTCTGCCTGCAGGTCTAAAAAGGCCTGGTCATATTCACGGCGTGGATCCGGATGCTCAAAATCCTTATCAATATAGGCAGAAACTTCCATTTCTGTAACAATTACGTTCAGACCAAGGCTTCCGTAAAGCTCAATTGTCTGTTCAATTTCTTCAACCGGCGGGTTCTGGATATTTATATGCATCTGAAGGCCCACTGTATCTACAGGAACTCCGCGCTCTTTCATGCCTTTTACAAGTTTGTACATTCCCTGGCGTTTGCCTTCAATCATTTCGAGGTTGTAATCATTAATTACAAGGCTGGACTTAGGGAAGGCTTCCTTTGCCCAGAAAAAGGCCTTGTCTACATACTCAGGTCCAAGAATATCAAACCACTGTGAACGGTCGGCTCCGTCGCGCAGGATAAAGTTTTTGTCGCTTATACACTCATTTACAACATCAACAGAGCAGATATCATCGCGGTAGCGCTCACCAACTGTAAAAATATATTTTTTAAGGCGTTCTTCGAGCAGCTCCTTGCTGGCTTTACCACAGTTTCCGTCTTCAAAAATCCAGCGCGGTGACTGATTATGCCAGACCAGTGTGTGCCAGCGCATTGCCTGACCGTTTTCGCGGGTAAATTTAAGAAGTCTGTCGGCTCCGCTAAAGTCAAATTCATCTGGGCCCTTGTAAACTGAACCCATTTTACATTCGTTTTCTGCAACTACAAGATTAAAATGCTGGGCTGCAAGCTGCTTGTCTGGCATATCGCCCTTTGGATAAGGCTGCGGCTCCGGAAACTTAAAGACAGGCATTCCCGGCTGCGGCTTAAAGTTCTTTTTGAACTCTTCCATGCGCTTTTTCATCATTTCAAAAAGTACCTGGCGCTCCTGGTCACTCATCAGAATAATTCCGCTTACTGCGGCACCTAATCTAAAATCATCTTTGAAGGTTTCGTATAATTTATTCATGATGTTAGTATAAAGTTTTTCACTAAGAAAATATAT
The DNA here is from genome assembly GCA_017616165.1 of Treponema sp. Taxonomy (GTDB): domain Bacteria; phylum Spirochaetota; class Spirochaetia; order Treponematales; family Treponemataceae; genus Treponema_D. The sequence continues at coordinate 251 of JAFZYR010000089.1, read as the reverse complement.
AACGAATGTATGTGAATTTTGAATATATGGATTGCTTGCCTGTGCTCGCAATGACGGGCAATAACAAAAATATATCAATATAGGGGAATTTTTCTAATGCAAAATTTCTGAATAGGGTTTATAATAGAAAAATAAAAGTAGGTAAACCTAAAAATTGCTTTCGCAATTTTTTTAACGGTTTGCTATCAATCACCGCCCGCTAGCGGGCTTACTCAGGAGTTTAAAAATGCGTATCAAATCTGTATTCAGTC
>JAFZYR010000038.1 GCA_017616165.1 Treponema sp. | reverse complement strand
TCTGCTTCAAATTCATGTACAATACAGGTGGCAATACAAATGGAAATGACAATTATAATGGCTATATAAAAGAACGGGTTGGTGAGTAGTCGCTTGAGCTTACGTTTGAAAATGCCTTTTCGGTTGAGTTTCTTTTCGTTCATTTTAATTAGAATATTATATCATATTTTTAAATATTTTGTAGCGATTATTATATAAAAAAATGCTCCCGGTCGCAAAACAGGGAAGAATAAACTTTAATTATACTAAATATTTTTAATATATTTTAATTTTTCTATTGAAATTAAACACAAAATCCTGTAATATACAAACATAATCAAACACTTAGAGGTGAAATATGAATGAGGAGATCAAGGCTGTAGCAGACCGATTAATCGGTCTGCGTGAAATTATGGACGTGTCGGTAGAAGAAGCTGCAGGTGTATGCGGTATTTCCATTGAACAGTATCAGAAGTACGAAACCGGCACAGTAGACATTCCTGTTGGTATTTTACAGTCAATGTCCAAAAAGTACGGAATTGACCTTGGTACTCTCATTTCCGGTAAAGAACCGCACATGCATTCTTACTGCCTTACCAAAAAGGACAAGGGACTTTCGGTAGACAGACGCAGTGATTATAAATACCAGGCTCTTGCCGCAGGCTTTCAAAACCGCAAGGCAGACCCATTTATCGTTACCATCACACCGGAAGAAACCCGCAATATCCATTTTAATGCCCACCCGGGCCACGAGTTTGAATACATGATCGAAGGCAGTATGAAGCTCGTAGTAGACGGCAAAGAAATGGTTTTGGAAGAAGGGGACAGCGTATACTTTGATGCCACCAAGCAGCACGGTATGCAGGCCCTGAACGATAAAAAAGCTAAATTTTTGGCAATTATTATATAATTTTTAAAAGGGGCCCTTCGAGAGCCTCAGGAACCCCAGATGAATTTTGCGGTCCCTGAGGCTCTCGAAGGGACATTACAAAGGATAAATTTATGTTAGAAGATTTTCTAGAACAGACCGAATTTAAAGATTACAACGACTTTTTTGCAAATTATAAAATAAAGGTGCCTGCTAACTTCAACTTTGGTTATGACGTAGTTGATGTACTGGCACAGCGCACACCAAATGCACTTGCTTTTATCTGGTGTAATGACAACGATGAAGAGCTCCGTATGACCTTTGGAGAGCTTAAGGAACGCACTGACCGTGCCGCAGCCTATTTCCGCAGTATTGGAATTAAGCGCGGAGACTTTGTAATGCTCATCCTTCAGCGCCGCTATGAGTTCTGGATTTCTATTGTTGCTCTTCACAAAATCGGAGCAAGTGTAATTCCTGCAACTCACATGCTTACAAAAGAAGATATCGTTTACCGCTGTAATGCCGCTTATATTAAGGCAGTTGTGGCTGTAGACAGCAGAGAGCTTTTCAATTATATCGAAGACGCTCAAAAAGAATGCGAATCGCTCAAAACACTAGTAGCTGTTCCTCCATTTGGAATTGACCAGGGAATGAGTGCAGAGTTTAAGGCAAAGCATCCAACCTGGCTGGACTTTACAGAAGGCTGCAAAAACCTAAGCGACCAAGCCTTGAATGAGTTCCACGCTCTTAAACGCGAGGATATAAGCAAAAATGATGATATTCTTCTGGCATATTTTACATCCGGAACAACAAGTCATCCAAAGCTTGTTTCTCATAACTTCCTTTATCCGCTTGGACATATTGTTACTGCAAGCTACTGGCAGCAGGTTCAAAAGGGTGGTTTACACCTTACAGTTGCCGATACAGGCTGGGGAAAGGCAGTTTGGGGTAAGCTTTACGGTCAGTGGATAGCAGAATGCAGTGTTTTCATTTATGACTACCACGATAAATTTAAGCCTATTGACCTTATCAAGCAGATTGAAAAGCATCATATTACTTCCTTCTGTGCACCACCTACAATCTACCGCTTCCTTATCCAGGAAGATTTGACTCAATATGATTTCTCAAGTTGTCTACATTGGTCTACAGCCGGTGAACCGCTTAGTGAAGAAGTATTCAATAAGTGGAAGCAGATTACAGGAAAGGAAATCCGCGAAGGCTTTGGTCAGACAGAAACAACCCTGAGTCTTTTCAATTATGGAAATGAACGCATAAAGCCTGGCAGTCTTGGAAAGCCTGCACCATACTATAACGTTACCTTGATTGACGAAGAAGGCAACGAAGTAGAAGACGGTGAGGTTGGCGAAATCGTAGTAGATATGTCTAACGGAAACTTCCCGGGCCTCTTTATGGAATACTTTGGCGATCAGGCCAAAACAAAGTCTGTAATGCACGACGGTTATTATCACACAAGTGACAACGCCTGGCGTGACGAAGACGGTTATTTCTGGTTTACAGGCCGCAATGATGACGTAATTAAATGTTCAGGCTACCGAATAGGTACCTTTGAGGTTGAATCTGTTCTTATGCAGCACCCTGCAGTAGTGGAATGTGCAGTTACAGCAGCACCGGACCCTGTACGAGGCCAGGTTGTAAAGGCAACAATTGTACTTGCAAAGGGTTATACACCTTCAGATGAGCTTGTAAAAGACATTCAGAGCTTTGTAAAGAAAACTACCGCTCCATACAAATATCCAAGAATTGTAGACTTTAAGGATTCTCTTCCAAAGACAATTTCCGGTAAGATAATGCGCAAGGATATAAAGTAGATTGCTTCGCTTCGCTCGCAATGACACATTGCATCATTCACTATGACACGTCATTGCGCAAGTTTGCAATGCAAACTTGGTAAGCTCTGCGACAGGAGCGCAGCAACGTGGCAATCTACACTTTGAACAGTCCCATCTGTTGTTCAATCACGTCAACAGACTGGGTATTGTTTGTGGCAGAATCCTTAACTTCCTGAATAGACTCTTTAAGGTGCATTGTAGAAATAACACCGTCCTGTACAGCCTTGAGTGTAGATTCCGAGGCCTTTACTACAGTGCGCATGAATTCTCTAACCTGAATTGCATCATCAGTCTGAGTCTGGGCAAGATCATTTACAGCGTGAACTGCATCTACTACATTGATTGTTGCCTGCTGTGTTTCTGCAGCACCAATCTTTTGTTCTTCCATGGCAGCAGAAATCTCGCCTACAAAGTTTGCAGTTTCTTCAACCTTGCGGGAAATATCCATAAAGGAGTCACCGGCAGAGTTGATTGTTTCTACACCGTTATCGATTGTAACAATCATGTCCTGAATATGCTGCTGGATGTTTCTTGCGCTCTTGGCACTTGATTCGGCAAGGTTACGAACCTCTTCTGCAACGACAGCAAAGCCCTGACCATATTCACCGGCATGAGCAGCCTCAATTGCGGCGTTCATAGAAAGCAGGTTAGTCTGACTTGCAAGATTTTTGATGATATCAACAAATTCCTGAACCTCGGCAGAGCTCTTTTGAATTTCCTGCATGGTTTTAATTGCATTTTCAATTGACTGCTTACCTTGTTCACTTTTTTGAGTAAGAACTTCGGCAGAACCGCGTGCTTTTTCTGCAGTTTCGGCAACAGAACCAATATTTGCAGTCATCTGAGTTACCGAAGAAGAAATTGTTGCTACGGAATTAGACTGTTCTGCAAGATGCTCGCGGATTACCTTAATGCTCTTTGCAAGGCGCGAAATACTCTTATCGGCCTCCAATACCAGGTTATTCTGTTCACTTGAGTTACCGTTGATTTTTTCAAGCATGGTAGAAAACTCATCAATCGCATTAGAAGAATTGAATACCGAAGCATTGATGATTTTTGAGGTATAGGAAACGGTATCGGTGCTTTCCATAAGCTGTCTAATCATCAAAGAAAGCTTATCAATCATTTCGTTGATTGAGGTTGTAAGTACACCAAAATCATCAAGAATTGTAATATCAATATGATGCTGTAAATCACCTTCCTGAGCAATTTCTTCCATAACGCCGGAAGCATGACGCATACGCTTTGTTAATCCAAAAATAATTACAAGGAAAGGATAGCCGGCAAGCAGCATTGATAAAATAAAGCAGACCACGCCTTTTTTCATCCAGACACCTTCATCAGGCATTGCAAAGGAACCATAAAGGGTACAAATCATATTAATTGCCATAAAGGTTAGGGTAACAAAGAAGGTCATTGTAAGGATGCTTGTAAGTGTCATTGATCTGTATTTTTTAAGATTGCCTACAGACTTGATTTTTAAGAACTGACGTGGCTTTGCCAAAAGTGAATCAAGACCATTTACAGTAGACATACATGAAATGCCACCGAAGGCAACAGCCTGTGCAACAATAAGAACAGCACGGATAAGAATATATTCGGCACGTCCTGCACGGATTCCATCCCAAACCATATAAACCTGACCTACAAAAAAGCCTATAAAGTTTGCGCTTATTGTAAGGATATTAAGCTTTCTATAGGTATCAAGACACTTTTTTATTTCATCTTCTGTTGGAGAATAATTTTCTTCCTTGATTTTTTTAAGTGTTTTATCAAAAGGCCTGCAGAAAAACCAGGCAATAATAAGCACCACAACAAGAAGAAAGACAGATACTATCATATTAATAGCAAATCCGCCGATAAACATCTCTTCCGGAGTATTATAAATAAATGCCAGAGCAAAATAGCGCAGGAAAAGGACACTTGTTAAAGTAACTAAACTTAATAAAATAGCATATGATAAAAAGACTGTCATAATATTTTATTATACACACAAAAAGGGTCGTTGTCATTAAAAAATGAATCATAAGAAAAAATAGCTCCCGGTCACAACCCGGGTGTCAAAACCGCCGGCTAGCCTGCTTGACGCTGTTTGTTGTAGTGGAACTATTAAATGCCGCTCCCGCGGCATCAACAAACAGAGTCATTTTGCCCCCCGTTTTGTTCCCTCGCGCTATTTTTTAAAATTGGATTTATTGTAACAACCTCTTTTTTTTGTTATAATTATTAATATTATCACAATCTTTTTGGGGAACAAAAATCATGAACAGAAGACTTATTACTGCTGCATTACCATATGTTAATAATATTCCGCATTTGGGAAATATCATACAGTCGCTTTCGGGAGATGTTTTTGCTCGATTCTGCCGTAGCCGCGGGTATGATACACTTTATGTTTGTGGTGTAGATGAATACGGAACTGCTACAGAAACAAAGGCTCTTGAAGAAGGAAAGGAGCCTCGTGCTTTGTGTAATCATTATTATCAGGAACACACAAAGATTTATAAATGGTTTAATATCAATTTTGATAAGTTTGGACGAACTTCAAACGAGCAGTGTACAGAAATCACACAGAGTCTTTTTAAGGACCTTGATGCTGCAGGCTATATCAAAGAGCATGTAAATCAGCAGCTTTTCTGTCCTCATTGTAATATGTTCCTTGCAGACCGCTATGTAGACGGTACCTGTCCAAAATGCGGCTATGAAAAGGCAAGAGGAGACCAGTGCGATAAATGTGGTTCTCTGCTTGACCCGATTGAGCTTAAAGAACCTAAATGTCATACCTGCGGTTCAACACCTGTTGTAAAAGAAACAAAGCATCTTTATATAGACCTGCCTTCAATCAGCTCAAAGCTTAATGAGTGGATGGAAAAGGCAAGTGTAGAGGGCCGCTGGTCAGACAACGCTATCAATATGACAAAGGCCTGGATCCGCGACGGACTTCAGGAGCGTGCAATTACACGCGACCTTAAATGGGGTATTCCTGTTCCAAAGGAAGGCTACGAAAACAAGGTATTCTACGTATGGTTTAATGCACCAATCGGTTATATTTCAATTACAAAACAGCTTGCAGATGAGCTTGTAAAGGCCGGAAAGCAGAGCTTTGACTGGAAGAGCTGGTGGATTCCTTCTGAATCTGAGGAAGCAAAGGATAAGCCAAAGGTAGACCTGTTCCAGTTTATCGGTAAGGATAATATTCCTTTCCACACAGTTGTATTCCCTTGTACAATGCTCGGAAGCCCTCATGAATGGACTAAGCTTCATCACATGTCTTCTACAGAGTTCCTTAATTATGAGGATGGAAAATTTTCTAAGAGTCTTGGAATCGGTGTATTTGGAAGTGATGCCGTAGAAAGTGGAATTCCTGCAGACGCCTGGCGCTTCTATATTTTCTATAACCGCCCTGAAAAACAGGATTATCAGTTTACCTGGAAGGATTTTATGGAAAAATTCAACGGTGAACTTATCGGTAACCTTGGAAACCTTGTAAACCGCACACTTTTGTTTGTAAATAAATATTACGAAGGTAAGATTCCTGACGCTCCTGTAGACGAAGAGCTTTGGACACAGGTACGCGAGCTTGAAAAGAAGGCTACAGACTATCTTGAATGGGCAGACCTTAAGGATGCCTTCCACACAATGTTTGAAATTTCTGATATGTGTAATAAAAAATTCCAGGCAACAGAGCCTTGGAAGGCACGTACAGAAAATCCTGCAGTTGCAGAAAGCCTTATCCACAACCTCTGCTATGTAATCAAAGACCTTATGATTATGATGAATCCTTATATGCCTCAATATACACAGCAGATTATGAGTTATTTTGGACTTCATATTCAGGAAAAGAAGGTTGGAATGGAAACTGTTCCTGGCCTTACCTGGGAAGATCTGGGCAAAACCGAAGGACTTTCAACTGTTGGACCAACTGAAGTTTACTTTAAGCCGCTCGATCAGAAAACAATGCTTGCATTCCGCGAAAAGTTCAGCGGTAAACAGCAGAAGGAAGCAGAAAAAGCTGCCAAAAAACAGGAAAAGAAAGCTCACGCAGAACCAGAAGCACTTCCAGTTGAACAGCAGGAAGCCTTCTTTAATGCAAATATCGAGCTTACAGTAGCAAAAATTGTTGACGTAAAGCCAAATCCGGAAGGAGAAAAGCTTTATATAGAAACTCTGGACGACGGAAGCGGAACACCACGTACAATTCAGTCAGGACTGCGCATGTATCTTAAAGAAGAAGAGCTATTGGGTAAGCATGTAATTATTGCAGCAAACCTTGCACCACGTACAATGCGTGGTGTAGAAAGCCGCGGTATGCTTCTTGCAGGAGATTACAAGGACGAAAACGGCAAGGATTGTGTAGAAGTTCTTGATGCATCCTGGGCAGAGCCAGGAACAAAGGTAGTTCTTGAAGGAGCAGATCCAGCTGCAGCCAAAAAACAGGAAATCAACATCGACGATTTCTTTAGCGTACAGATTAAGGCTGTAGACGGAAAAGTTCAGATTGCAGGCAAAAATTTACTTGCAAATAACCGAGAAGTTGTTACAATTAAAGCATTAAACAGTGAAATAGGATAATATTGCCAATGTCACAACAAATCATTAATGCAGCCAATATTGCTTTGGATGCATATAGTGTAATAATCTCGATCATTATTGCCGGTTCAATCTATCTTTTCAAAAAGGTAAACAAATCGGCCAAGTGGTTTGCATATACTAACATTGTAGCAGTAATTTATGGAATTGCAGACATCATTATGTGGATAAGCGAAGGAACAGACGCTAAGTGGAAGCTTATAGCTCTGCCGCTTTCTTCCTTTGTTTTCTTCCTGTTTGGTATTTTCATCTTCTTCTGCTATATAATGTACATAATTTCCTATTACAGGCACACTGCCGAAATTGGAAAGAGTTATGTAATAAGCTGTTTAGTTGCAGTTTGCCTTTATATTGTCTTCCTTGTAATAACTCTTTTTACAGACTGCTATTATACAATTTCTCCTCAGAATACTTATTCCAGAGGAAAATATTTTATCCTGACAGTATTAATCGAAATTTTCCTTTATTGTGAAGCGCTTTTCCTTATCCTTAAATATCACAAAAATGTAATGGGCTTTGAAAACATTGGTTTTGCTTCATTTATTTTTGTTCCGTTTATCTGCCATATAGTTCAGCTGGCAAATTTTGGTATTTCATTAACAAGCTTTGGACTTTCAATTTCGTTCCTCATTATCTTTATTAATCTTAATCAAAAGATGATGCTGGATATTGAATCTACAAAGATTCAGTACAACGAAAACAAGCTTAAAAGTCTTGAGCTGCATAAAAAGACAATCCTTTATCTTACAAATCTTCTGGAAAACCGCGATATTGAAACTGCAAATCATGAGCTCAGGATTTCAAATTATGTAGAGCTTCTTGCCCGCCAGTGTGTTAAGCGTGGTGTTTATTCAGAAAAGCTTACCGATGACTACATTCAGAAGTTAAAGGATGCAGCACCCTTCCATGATATTGGAAAAATATATATTTCGGATGCAATTCTTAAAAAGCCTGCAAAGGTTGATGATAAAGAATATCTTGAAATTCAAAAGCATGCTCAGGACGGAGCCACAATTGTAAATGAAATTATTTCCATAAGCTATGAACGCGATTTTACAAAAATGGTTTCCAAAATGTGTAAGCATCATCACGAAAAATGGAACGGCAAGGGTTATCCGGACCACCTTAGGGAAGAGGAGATTCCACTTTGTGCACGCCTTACAGCAATTGCCGATGTATACGATGCTCTTGTAACTAAGCGATGTTATAAAAATAAAGTATCTTACGACCAGGCCTTTGAAATCATCAGAAAAGAAGGTGGAGAAAGCTTTGATCCAAAGCTTACAGAACAGTTCCTGGAAATAAAGGATCAGATCATCGAAATTACAGAAAAATACAACGACAACTCCATTGAAGGTTTATAAATAATGTTTGACATAAAGGCTTTTCCTATTGACTCTACAAAGCAGACAAATGAGGGATCATTTTTGCAGACACCGTTCTGGTGTCAGTTTAAATCACGTCACGGCTGGAGCTACAGACGCTTTAAGCTTGAAGTTACTTACAATAATCAGACTAATGTTGCAGAGGTTTCTGTAATCAACCGTAGCTTTGCAGGCGGAAGGTTTTCCATTGCCTATATTCCGCTTTTTCCTCAATTGCCTTTTGACTCAAAAGAGGTTAGTCCGCAGGATCAGACAATTGAATTTGCAAACCTTTTACATGACATTGCCTTTGCCTTAAAACCACAGCTTCCAAAAAGCACAATTGCAATCCGCTTTGATCCTGATGTTGCCTTTGATACAGTAGAAGAACGGGCAGAATATAATCACGGAATGAAGATAATTTCGTTTGCAGACAGGCTTGGTCTTAAAAAGAACCACGTTGATATTCAGCCACCGGACACAACCTTAGTTGATTTAACCTGCAGCGAAGAAGAAATCCTTTCGCGAATGCACCAGAAGTGGCGTTATAATATAAGGCTTGCACAAAAAAAAGGTGTAGTTGTTACCCGTTACTTAGGAAATGATGTTAACTTGTCACAAAAAATAGACAGGTTTTATGAGCTTACAAAGGAAACCAATGCACGCGACGGTAACTCAAGTCACGCAAAGGCTTATTATCTTGATTTAATAAAAGCTTCTGCCGATGAGCTTGCAGCAGGCCAAGATGTTCCTGTTGTTTCACTTTATATTGCAAAGCATGAAGAGGATGAAATTGCAGCGATAATGACGCTTTTTAGCCGGGATGAAGCCATTTATTTATATGGAGCCAGCAGTAATAACAAACGCAATTTAATGCCTAATCATCTTTTGCAGTGGACTGCAATGCAGGATGCTAAGGCTTACGGAAGCAAATATTACGATATGTATGGAATGCCGCCGGACGGACAAAACGAACATCATCCTATGCACGGGCTTTATATGTTTAAGGCAAACTTTGGCGGCCGCATAATTCACAGAACAGGCAGCTGGGATATCGCTTTGAGATGGTTATATAAGCCTTTTAGCCTTGGCGAAAGCCTTAGGGCCTGGTGGTACAAAAAGCTTGTAAAAAAGCTTCACGGAAGATAGAGCGGCTTATTACCTCGCAATAGCCTCGTTCGCGTTCCTGCAGGGCTTCCAGATTTTTTATCTGAGAAATAAACAAAACATCCTTTTCCTGGTAAAGCTTTTTAAGCTCCTGTTCATCCTTAAGCGGGATTTTTTTATTGATTACTTCTTTAAGCTCAGGGAGTGCTTGTCCTGTCACTGCGCGATAAAGGTATTCGTAGAGGTTTAGGCCCGACGCCGCCGCATAAGTTGTAGTCATTCCACTTAGTCTTGGATTAATTTCGATTATATACCAGCTGTTGCTGCTCCAGATTAAATCTACCTGCGCAAAGCCGTTTAAATGCAATTCCTTTGCCAAACGAATAAGCTCTTCTTTAAGCTGTTCAAGCTTATATTGCCCGTCTTTTACAGGACCTGTTTTCTGACAAAGCTTTGGACTTGTTATGCCATACTGGTTTACACTAAGGCTGAAGGGCGGCATTACTGTATAATTTCCGTCCGAGCCATAAATTTCTGTGCCAAACTGCTGTCCATCTATGTATTTTTCTATTAGACGGCTGGAATTATTCTTTTTGGAATTAAGATAACCGTAGGCCTCGCTGTAAGAATGTACTACAGTCATTCCGTAAGAGCTTAATCCCACAGGATTTTTTATAATGAGCGGGTATTCTGCCTGACGCAGCTGCTGCAAAATGCATTCCTTATAAACATTGTGCTTTACTTCTACCTGGTTTCCTGCACAAAAATAAAGGTCATGATCTACAAAAATGCCTGGAGCATGCAGAAATCCCTTTGCTTCAAAGAAGTTCATTGTCTGATACTTATCAAAACAAAGTAGTGCAGCTTCCTTTGAATGGCATATAACCTTAATTCCTTTTTCCCGTAGCTTTTCTGCAATGATTGCATCTTGAACCGCAAGCCAGTCATAAGGCGTTACCCAAAACGAAAGAGCAATTACAAGGTCTGGCTCCAGTTCACTTATTTTTTGAACAAATAAATCTGTAGATAAACCGCTGTCAGGGCTTTCAATTTTTATATAATTGCGGTCGGGCATAAACATTGCAGGCTCCTGAGACACACAATAAAACCGGTCCTCTTTATGAAGACTGCAAAATTCCTGCCAAAGCTCATTAAGATCCGGGTAAATTGTATTTTCAAAGGCTGCAGAATTATAATTATTTGAATTGGAACTGAAAAATACGACACGCATTATTGTAATTCTCCAACACAACGAATAAACTCGTTTTCTTCTTCCTTTGAAAGACATTCCTTATCATACAAGGCTTTTTCAAAAAGAATGCCTGCCTTGACCGCATTTTCATTATTCAGGACTTGGGTATATTCAGCCGGTGCCAGATTTTTTGTATATTCAACACCCTGCGAACTTCCCCAGTCAATAACCTTCATAAATTGCTTTGTAAGTCTGTCCAGCTCTGCCTTTTTTTCCTTTGACTTTTTTACAGTCTTAAGGAATTCTTCCATGTCCTTGCTGAACCGACGAGAGTTTTCTGTATTTACAGGCTTGAATCTTCTTTTTTTAGTGAACAAACCCTTGAACATAGTTTTTATCTGGCCAAAAAATCGCTTGAAAATTGCCTTAAAGCTAACACCGCGGAAATATTTTCTCCAGGCCTTCTTAAAGAACGGACTTATAAAATACCAGAGTATTCCTATTGCAAATAAAGCCCCGCAAATTATGGCAAAGGTAAAGGTTCCCTTATTGTCTTGACCTTCTTCAACTGCAGTCTGAAAGCTCTGGAATTCCCTTAATCTTTTGGCAATTATATCATCATTTACAACATCCTTGTATTCATAATTGGCAGGAGTATCCGGCTTTTTAATAAACTTAAGGAAAAACAGCAGATAAGAAAGCTTGAGCGGAGAATGATTTGAAGAAACAGCAAGGCTTATTAAAAAGCAGCAGGCAAAAATAATGAGGCTTATTCCAATAATCTTAAATCTAAAATCAAAGACATTTACAAAGCCGTCTGAAGCATAAACAGCCTCGCGTATATAATGTGAATAAATAAACAGATTTGAATACAAACAGATTATGAATGTAAAAAGCAGGCTCACAGACAGCACGGAAGGGCCATTCCCGTTGGAAATAGTAAGCCCCGTAAGAATCAAAAGAATTATTACCAGAATAACAAGAATCGTTCTGTTTTGACGGTAGCCTTCGGCAGCTCCGCTCAAATGAATATTGTAATCATAAAGCTCTTTGGTAAGGCCAGAATTATTATTTTTATTTGCACACTGTTTTTCAAAGCCGTCATGTTCAAAAAAGGCTTCAAAATACTTTTTATAAAGGATGAACATGGCAAAAGAAATCAAAAGCATTATCGGAAAGCTTACAAAAGCACGGATAAAATAGGAAATTAGCCCTGCAGCAATTGTAAAATACACTGTCATGCGTATAAAGGTTCCGCTTCTGGTATTTTCATTAAAGAAAATTGCGATAATCCCAAAGGCAAATACAGAATATACGGCAGTAATAATTATTGTTAAATAATTTATTACCTCTTTTGTATTGATTGTAAGGTCGCGTAAAAGACTTAAAAGACAGCAGAAAAAGGAGGCTATGGTCAAAAATATGAGGAAGCGTTCTGCAAACTTATGTGAATATCGAAGCTCAAGCATGGTTTTCATTTGATATCCCTCATAATTCCAAGAGTCTGTGTCGTTACACCATATTGACCGGAGCCTATTTTATCATTGTAAAGGCTTACTTCCTTTGGCCCTACAACAAAAAGTAAAGTTCCTGTAGAAAGCTCCTGCTTTAATTTAACCTCGGGGTCATAATCAAGCGAACCGTTTTCCATCTGAATGAGGGAAAGAATATCCAGAATGCAATCTGCCTGATTTTCACCCGGCTTTATAAAAGGAAATGCAGAGCCATAGGCCGCAAAACCACAGCGCTGCTTGAGCCTTGCTGCAGTATTTACAATGCTTGCGGCAATTTCTATTGCTTTTTCTCCCTGTTCATGACACTGATTAAGCGGATAATCATCCTTTGCAAGATTTAAGAAAACAAAAAATGGTGCATCAAAGGTGTCTTCGTATTCATTTGTAAAAAGCGAATTGTATTTTGCACTGGCACGCCAGTTTATACGCTTAAGCTCATCACCGTTTTTATATTCCCTAAGGCAGCGTCGCATAGTAATGTCTTCATAAATCGGATTATTAATTTTAATATTTCCCTGAGGAAGTCCCGGATGAGCATTTGTCTTAAGCTGAATACGCGCAGGACGTACTAAAATACGCTGGGTACATTCAAATTCCAAGTCTATATCAAAAAGTCCAAGCGGATCATTTGTTTTTACAATAATTGGTCCTGCAGTATAAAGCCCGCGCTGCAGGGCATTTGCCTGGTAAAATATTGTCTTTTTTTCATGTGCACGCAGCTTAAACAGCCTTTGATTCTGCTTTTCAAATACATGGAGAAAGGGAATATTATCAAGCACAAAGCACATAAGGGCAGGAAAAGCTGATTCATTTTTTATTGTAAAAGAAATTGTGAGCCTTTCGTAGGAAACTGTTTTAATTTCTGCTTCGTCTCGTTCAACCTTAATTCCCTTGCTTAAAGCGCGTGCCCAGATATAGCTTACTGCTATTATGAGCAGCGCACTGATTGCAATTGCCTGAACAAATTTATAAGGCAAAAACAAAATTGCAAAAATTGAGAAATAAAGGGTTGATTTGATAGCAGAAGCAGGCTTAATCATTATACATGAGCCTTAAAATCCGGAACCGGAACAGCTTCTATAATCTGACGGATTATGCTTTCTGCGGTAAGACCTTTTATAATTGCATCTCCCTTTAAGATAATACGCTTGCGGAAAACGGGGAGTGCAAGAGCCTTTATATCCTCCGGTGTAACATAAGAGCGTCCCTTTACAGCGGCAAGAGCCTGCGCAGCCTTATACAAGGCAATGGAACCTCGCGGAGAAATACCTGCTGTAAGGCTTTCGTTGGTTCTGGTTGCCTCTACAAGTGAAAGAAGATATTCCATAACTGCTTCGTCCACGTGAATGTTTACGGCTTCTTCCATGCAGGCAAGAATCTCGTCCTTTGAAACTACAGCCTTTACAGACTCTACAGGATGAACAAGCGTGCGCTGTGCTGTAATGATAGACATTTCTTCTGCCTTATTTGGATAACCGATGGAAAGACAAAGCATAAAACGGTCCTTTTGTGCTTCCGGCAGAGGGAAGGTACCTTCTGATTCGACAGGGTTTTCGGTTGCAATTACAAAAAAAGGCTTTGAAAGCTCATGGCGTTTTCCATCAACGCTTATCTGACCTTCTGCCATAGCCTCAAGCAATGCAGACTGAGTACGCGGTGTTGCACGATTAAGCTCGTCCACAAGAACAATATTGGACATTACAGGTCCGGCTCGGAATTCAAATTCTGATTTTGCAGGCAGCCATACAGAGCTTCCGGTTACGTCCGAAGGCATAAGGTCCGGTGTACACTGAATGCGGCTGAAATCAAGCCCTGTAGATTTTGCAATAGATTTGGCAAGTACGGTTTTACCGGTTCCAGGAACATCCTCAAGCAGAACATGTCCACCCGCAAAAACAGCAGCAAGGATCATGTCTACGATATTTTCGTCCCCCTTAAAAACAGTGCCGACTGAATTTTTTATTTTATCACTTACATCTTTAATTTTACTCATATGTTGATAATATCATAAATATATACCTTGCGCCTATATGAATAATGTGGTTGCTATTAATTATATAAGTAATTAAAATAGCATTCATATGACCAAAGACGATATTTATTATTACATACAGTCCAAGAAAGAGTTTGAGTTTGTTTTCAAAGGAAAAACGTATGTCCTGAATTATGACAAGGATGACAGCGGGAAAGAATTTATAGTCTTTGGGCAGCTTTATGAAGGAAAAAGATTTGAGTCTTACGGAGACCTTATGAATCATGCAAAAGTTGAGAATCACTTTTTCCGTGAGCTTTTAGAGGATTTATGAGTGCAGGAGTTATAAAAAGCTCTAATCAGATAGATATGACTCAGGGGCCCATCCTGGGTAAGCTTTTAAAATTTTCAATTCCACTTATTTTATCAAGCCTGTTACAGCTGCTGTTTAATGCCGCAGATGTTGTTGTTGTCGGCAGATTTGCAGGGGATAATTCACTTGCTGCAGTCGGTTCTGTCGGCTCTCTCATAAATCTGCTTGTAAACCTTTTTATGGGGCTTTCCATAGGAACAAACGTTGTTTCTGCAAATTATTTTGGTGCAGGAAGAGATGACAGACTTGAACAGACCGTTCATACCTCCATGCTGCTTTCGCTTATAAGCGGTGTAATTCTTACTACAGTTGGTGTATGCTTTACAAGATTTATACTTAAGCTCATGCAGTCGCCGGCTCAGGTGCTGGAGCTTGCAGCCATTTACCTTAGAATCTACTTTGGCGGAATTACAGCAACAATGATTTATAACTTTGGAAGTGCTCTGCTAAGATCCAAGGGGGACACCAAGCGTCCGCTATACATTCTTTTTACTGCCGGAATTATAAACCTGTGCCTCAACCTTGTTTTTGTAATACGCTTTAAGCTTGATGTTGCCGGAGTTGCCTGGGCTACAGTTATTTCACAGTGCTTTGCTGCCAGTTGTGTCATCTATCTGCTTGTACGTGAAGAATCTGCCTTTCATCTGAATATTAAAAAGCTAAAAATTGACACACATATTCTTGCAAAGATTGTAAAAATAGGATTACCAGCCGGCTTTCAGGGAATAATGTTTTCTTTTTCAAACGTTATAATCCAGTCTTCAGTCAATTCCTTTGGTGCAATCTTGGTTGCAGGAAACGCTGCTGCAGTAAACCTTGAAGGCTTTGTTTATACAGCAATGAACGGCTTTTCACAGGGCTCATTGACCTTCTGTTCGCAGAACATGGGGGCTCGACGTCCAGACAGAATAAAAAGGGTAGTAATCATTTCTCAGATTTGTATTATTGTAATTGGAAATGCCCTGAGCCTGCCAATGCTTGCCTGTGGTCGTAAGCTTATAGGCATATTTTCTACAAACCCCGAGGTTATAGAAATGGGAATGAGCCGCCTTTGGGTAATCTTTACCACCTACTGCCTGTGCGGCATGATGGACGGCATGGCCAACTGCATTAGAGGTATAGGCCACTCCCTGACTCCAACAATTTCTTCCCTCGTAGGCGCCTGCCTTTTCCGCATAATCTGGCTTTTCACCATCTTCCAGCTCCCTCAATTCCACACCCCATTTATGATTTTCATTACCTATCCGATCAGCTGGATCCTTACATTTATCGCAAATATTATAAGTTATAATATTTATATGCGAAAGATCACAACAAATTAATTGACACTTGAAAAACAAAAATGCGTGAGCGAAGCGAGTCAAATACCTTATACGCCACGATGGCTGTTTGACAGACGCGATACAGCGGGAGCATTTTTGTTTTTCCTCATGATTTCATCTTACTTTTATTTTTTCCTCATTTTTGATATTATAGCATTATGAACATGGAAGCATTTATTCTGGGCTGCGGCGGCATGATGCCCTTACCATATAGACATTTGACATCAGTACTTTTGCGCAGGGAAGGAAATCTTTTTCTTTTTGACTGCGGCGAAGGAACTCAGGTAAGCTTAAGACGGCTCAACCTCAAATGGAAAAAAATTGATGCAATTTTTATTTCGCATACCCATGCAGACCATGTTACAGGACTTCCAGGCATTTTAATGCTTACATCTCAGGTGGACAGAACAGAACCGCTTTATATTTACGGTCCTCCTAAAATCAAGGAGTACGTAGAAACAAGCCGCAAGGTGCTTGATATGTATATTAATTATCCAATCATCGTTCAGGAAATTAAGGCTCCCTGCGTAGTTCATTCAGGCAAGGATTTTTATATACGCGCATTTCCTTTGGACCATACAAAAACCTGCGTAGGCTATACTCTTGAAGAGCTTGACCGCCCAGGAGAATTTAATCCTCAAAAGGCACAGGAGCTTGGAGTTCCATGTGGACCGCTTTGGGCACAGCTTCAACAGGGCTTTGAAGTAGAGGCGGCAGACGGAACAACCGTAAAACCGGAGCAGGTGCTCGGACCAAAACGCAGCGGACGCAAGTTCAGCTTTGTAACAGACACCTTGTATAAGTCAAATATTGCTCCCGAGGTAAAGGGTTCGGACCTTTTAATCTGCGAAGGTATGTTTGAAGATGAGCTAATAGACCAGGCAAAGGAAAAAAAGCATATGACTGCAAGTCAGGCAGCAACAATAGCCCGCGATGCCGAGGTAAGACGCATGTGCATGATTCATTACAGTCCGCGTTATACCGACCGTGAGCTTGATAAGCTTTTGGAACAGGCACGTGCTGTATGGCCAAAATCAGAGCTTAGCCGCGACAGGATGAATATTGATATTCCTTATATAGACTAAAAGCAAAATGATAGAAGTTAAGGATTTTTGCAAGCAGTATAAACCTCATTCAAAAAACTCGTTCTGCGTAAAAAATGTTTCCTTCAAAGTAGAAAAGGGTGAAATTGCAGCGCTTGTAGGACCAAACGGTTCAGGAAAAACTACCGTACTCAAGGCAATCTGCGGCTTTCATTATCCGCTTTCGGGAAGCATTATTATTGACCAGACTGATATTACTCAAGAGCCTCAAAAAGCTATGGAGCTTTGCGGCTATCTCCCAGAAATTTCAAGCCTGCCGCCAGAGCTTAAGGTTTATGACTTTTTACTTTATGCTGCTGCCTGTCACAACTTAAACAAAACAGAAGCGCAAAAACGAATAGAAAAGCTTTCTAAGGATTTTTCGCTGTCTGAATTTTTACACAATAAGATAAAAAATCTATCTAAAGGCCAGCAGCAAAGGGTTTCATTTGCACAGGCGCTCATTCATAATCCGCCAAACCTCATTCTTGACGAACCGGTAAGCGGACTTGATCCTGCCCAGATACTTACACTCAGAAAATATATCAAAATGCTTGGTGAACAAAAAACAATTCTTGTTTCAACTCATATCCTTAGCGAAGTAAATCAGCTTTGCAGCAAGGCTTACATAATGCACCAGGGAGAACTGCATCAGGTAAAAAATCTGAACAATATCGAAAATGAATTTATAAGGATTACGCAGGAGGCACAAAAATGACTCTTTTTTCTGCAATCCTTTTTTCAGTATTTACCTCGGCAATGTTTTTTATAAAAGGGCAGTTTTTTGCAGGCTCAGGCTCTACAGATCTGCTTTCTTATTTTTCAAACGCCCCTTATATCTGCATTATCGTAATTCCGGCTCTGTGCTATAAAAAATCAATAAGCATTTACGACGACTTTATTCCAAGACCACGACTCAAAAAGCTTTTATTAAACTTTGCCCGCATTCTGCTTGAATACACAATCATAATTCTTATGATGCTGCCGGTCTGCCTTACCTTAAATTATTTTGGAGACACAGACCCAGGCCAGATTTTTACAGGACTTATCTGTCTTTTGTTTTACGGAGCCGCCGTAATAAGCCTATGCCTTTTTATAAACGAGCTTTTTACTAACAGTATTGCTTCCTTTGTAATTTCCGCACTTTTGCTGGCTGTGTTTAATTCAATTCACGTTGTTCCGCTTTATCTTAATCTAAACTCTGTGCTTTCGGGCCTTTGCCGTACCCTAAGCTTTGCCTGGCACTTTGATGCAGCCTCCAAGGGAATTATTGATACACGCGATATTTTATGGCTCAGTATTTGTGCCGCTTTATTCATATATCTTACTTACATGACTGTAGAAATCAAAAAGGGCAGGCAGTTTAATAAACAGCAGAGGTTTTTCTATTTAGGAATACTAATTCTTACAGCCTTATTAATGCTCAATTCAACCCGTTTTTACAAAAGGCTGGACTTTTCCAAAAACAAATCTTATTCGGTAAACAGCTATACAAAAAAACTTGTCGACTCCCTTGATGACCAGCTTAAAATTACATACTACCGCTCGGGTTCACTTTCCAAGCTTTATCCTCAGATTCGCGATGTTACAGACTTTATAAGCTCTTATTCACTTTTGAGCTCTAAAATACGCTATACAATTAAAGACCCGGACAAGGACAGCGACATAAATACACTGCTTCAAAATTACGGAATTACAAGCCAGCAGCTGCAGAAAAGCGGTACCAATTCCACAGAGTTTATAAACGTTTATTCTGCAATCGTTATGGAATACAAGGGAAATGTTCAGCTCATTCCTTTTATTATGTCCTCGCAGACTCTTGAATATGATTTTGACATGCGTGTACGAAGCTTAATTTCGGGACAAAGCTTTGCAGTAAACATCATAATAGGCAACGGAATGTCGCTTTACGATGATTACGGCTTTATTATTCCATGGCTCAATTCACAGGGCATAGTTGCAAATCCTCTTTATATAGAAGACCCTGCCTTTGTTACAAACCTTAGCTTATGCACAGGCCCGCTGTTTGTAATAGGCGACAGCGAAATCAACATTGAAAATGCAATTGCCATAGAAAATTATATCCTTGAACAAAAGGGAAACGCACTATTTGCAGTAAGTCCCTACAGCTGCAGCATAGAAGAGGATTGGAGCATTACCGCAAATAAAAAAACAAACCTTGTAGAAATGCTCGAAAACTGGGGCGTTATCTTTACTGATACTATTGCCGCAGATATAAGCTGTGCCAGAATCACAATGTATTCTGACGAAGGGGATGATGAAAATCCTTTTGAAATGAGCACTCAGCAAAAGGAAATTTTAAACTATCCGCAGTGGATCAGTCTTTTGCCTCAGCAGTACTGTACGCTTGGAATGACCTTGTTCTGGCCGGTAAGCCTTTCTTTAAGCCAGAATGCAGTTCCGTATCTTATTACATCTCCTTCGGCCTGGACCTACAAAACAGACAGGGCAAGTCCCACAAGACTTATAGAAACTAATCCGTTTTTAATCCAGCAGGATTCGGCACAAAATCACGAAAGCGGAACACAGATTATTGGAGCTCAGATAACAGGAGAGCTTACAGGTCTTTATAATTACGGCTCCTGTACAGACTCAAACATAATCGTTATTCCTGATCAGTATTTTGTAAACACCCTTATGACAGGTTATATTGGCGGAGACTTTGGCGACTACCGCAATTTTGAATTCCTTTCCAACTGTATATTAAACCTTCAGGGAGAAAGTGAGCTTGCGCAGCTTCAGTCAAAGACAACAAGGGACACAAGTCTTTACAAGGTAAATGATATAGAGCAGTTTAAAAAGCTCAGGACTAGGGTTTATCTGATTATATTTGCGATTATTCCGCTTATTCTTGCAGCAATTTTTTTTTCGCTTTATTTTGCAAGAATACCTTTTTTGTTAAACAGAGGTAAAAATGATTAAAATATCCTCCAGAAAAGTTTTTATTTTATATGCCGCCATCTGCGTACTTCTCATTTTTTACCTGCTTTCTTTTAATGTGCTTTCGGGCAACAAGGAACATAAAAAGCATTATCAGGATATTCAGCTTTTACATGAGGCAGACATTTCCACAATTGACCAGATAATAATTCAGAATAACTCTACGGCAATCCTTTTGGAAAGGCAGAATAATATGTGGCTTGCCTGTGTAGATTTTGATTTTGAAAATCGAATTCCCGCAGACACAACACAGCTACAAAAGCTTTTTGTAAATCTCTGCTCCAAGCATAAAATGGCAAAGGCCGGAAACAAAAGCGAGGTGCAGGCCTTTGGACTTTCACAGGATGAGGTAACTGTAATCAGTCTTTACAAGGATGGACAGGAATACGAGCATCTTTTCTTTGGCTCCAGCGATTTTTCACAGACCGGCAGATATTTTACCACCAACGAGCTTAATTCAGTTTTTCTGTTTGACTCTTCCTTTGACAATTATCTTAGTGTAAATACCCAGGTGTGGTTAGACCCATATATCATTTCTTCGCAGCTCAAGGATTCTGTTTTTAATATGGGCGACATCCAGAACTTAATCACAGAGTCTGCACAAAAGCTTTTAGAGTTGCGTCACGGCGGCTTTGCAACTCAGGCAGAAATACAGGCCGTAGAGGAAAATACAACAAAGCAGGTAAACCAGCTGCATCTTCAAATGGGAGACAAATCAACAATCCAGCTTATGATTTACAATTCCATACTTACAGATAACGAATACATAGTAAAAACCACGTTTATTTCGGACAGAACAGGCCAGAGCTTTTCTTATTATTCAAAAATAAGCCTTTGGACCTACAATAAAATAAGCGAAATTACATTATAAATAAAATGAACGATTACGCAGTTCCAGATGAGGTTTGTCTTTTTATATAAAAAGCGCAGAATCACATGTGCAAAAGTGGCATTTATTACCGAAGCCCAGCCAAGATAAAAGTGCGCAAAGGCAAACACCACAAGGCCTGCAAGCTCATAAACAATCCAGATATATTTTCGTTCAATAGGAATCAGGCGACGCAGTGCATCCGTAAAATAAAAACGGTAAATTATTTCTTCATAAATTGCGCTAAGTGCAAAGGTTATAAGGCAGAATAAAACCTCAAGACCTCCCTGCGGCATAATCAGGCGATTTTCACCTGTGGCAGAATGACAAATCAATTTAATTATGATAGCCGTAAAAAACAGCAGGGAAAGCGCAATAAGTGAAGGGTAGAATATTCCTTTTTTATCGTTGAGATTTTTACTTAAAAAATAAAGCACAAGCGCAAAAATGCATAAGCCTGCCTGTTTCCACGGAAAAGTCCAGCTAAAAAGCTCCTTAAGCTGACCAACCGGCTTGTTAAAAAAGGGCGGAATTATGAGAAAAACAAAAATCAGCAGAAAAATCAGAATTTCATATATTAACGATTGTCGTTTCATTTTTGATGTCTTTTTCTTTTTTTTGTGTTATACTATTATATATATAAAAGAGGGATTTGTGTACATTTTATTAGGAATTATAATAGCAGTCTGTATTCTCCTTGCAATTGCGGGCTTATATTCTATTTTTAAACAGAGAATTGAGTTTTATATTACCGGACTTGACCAGAAGTTTTCTATTAGTGATTTAAATCTTTTGTGGAGCGTTGCACAGATGTGCGACCTTGATTATCCTAAAGCGCTTTTCTGGTCTATGCCGTCTTTAACCAAATGTATGGCTCACATTACTTCGCAGGCAGCTGCCAACGGTACCGAAAGTGATCCAAAAACTCAGGCTCTTATTACCAAGCTGTTTAATTACCGCACAAAGCTTCAGAATGAATCGGATGATAAAAAGGGTCTTGATTCAACCATGTATCTTGATAAGGAGCAGAAGCTCAGAATCATTTTGCCGGGCAAGGGAGTTTTTTCTTCCAGAATCATGAACAACGGCAAGGAGCTCATCATTTCTGTTCCACGGCAGAAGGATATGATTCCGCTTACTGCAGAACAGTGGGTAGGAAAGTTTGTAAACGTTTACCTTTGGCGCAAGGGTGATGCACGCTATGTTTTTGATACAACAGTAACAGGTCACGGACTTTTCCTTGGTGAATCATCAATTTCTCTGCGTCATTCAAGCAACCTTATCCGCACCCAAAAGCGCAAGTCAGTTCGTGCAAAGTGCGAAATCAAGGCAAATCTTTACATCATCAAAAATGAAAATATAGACTACAATGCCGTAGAAACACAGAACGGTTATAAATGTCTTATTGAAGATATTTCTGAATCCGGTGCAATGATCCGCATTGGCGGAAAGGGTGTGCCTAACGTTCAGATTAAGCTTCAGTTTAATATTCAGAACATGCTCATCATCATGTTTGGTGTAGTACGAACTGTTGAATTTAACGAAGCCTCTAATCAGTCCCTGCTGCATTTTGAATGTATACATCTTGAACCTACAATGAGAAACGAGGTTCTTAGCTATGTTTACGACATGCTGCCGGAGCGCGAAAAAGAGGTTTACGAAGCACTTAAACTTACCGATTCGGATGAGCTTGAGGAAGCAGATGCCACCGAAGGTGCAATTCCAACCGAACAGTCGGTTCAACAGGATCTGGAAGCAGCACAGGCGGCACAAAATAAACAGAGTGCACAATCTGTTACCAATTCGTCTCCCGTTGATTTAAAGATGGAGAATATAGACAATATTACTATACCGGATGATGATATTGACTAAAATATTAACAGGAATTAGTAGAAGGTAATATATATGAAAAAACTGATTACATTGTTTTTAGCAGGATTAGTTCTCACGCTCGCTGTTTTTGCACAGGATTATAAAAAACAGTTTATTAAAGGAAATATTTCCGACAAAACAGCAGCAGTAAGAGAAGCATCCGGCCAGGACAGCATCTGGCTTTCGCAAAAGGCAATTGAATTTGTTTTGGAAAACAACGAGATTATTGGAACCGATAGAGATATGGACGGTCTTGCCGTTGCAGCAGTGCTTTCTATTTCCAATGATTATGTTTACGGTTTGTCAGATTATGACAAAAATGAACTGATGAATAAATTTATTGAGCTTTTCAATAAGTTTTCCCGCAGCAATACCGTTCAGATTGCAGTTCAGTCAAAGGTGCTTTCATTAAAGGACAGAATAAATTATACACCTTTTACAAACGTCCTGAACAATTTTATGCAGGGGCCTTCAGTTCTCTCATCTGATTCCAGTCTTCTGAAATCAGTCATCAACACCCTTGGCTCAATAGGCAACAACATCTCTTTTTCTATTTTATATAACGCATTAAACGATAAAAGATATTCGGCATATCATACAGAAATTGAACAAACTCTTGTAAATCTTGTTCCTCTTTCTATAAATGAGGTTTTACAGGTTGTTGGCAGCAAGGATCCTGCAAATACACAAAGAGTATTTAATCTTGTAAAGCAGTCCAAAGCCATAACAACTGCAGAGCTTTGTGAGGTTTGTGAAAATATTCTGAATGAGTCTCCGCTTGTAACCCTCCAGTTTGAAGCACTCCAGATTTTGAATGCAAATAAATGGACCCGTGCTTCTAACAGCGTGCTTACATTCTTTGCAGGTTGTCAAAAGGATTTTGCAAACGGCCAGATTACCGAAGATCAGTTTATCGAACTCATTAATTCTTTAGTAAATATTTCTCCATTAGATGCTGTTTCACCGCTTATTAAGTACTTGGGAGAATTGAATACTCAGCAGGAGCACAACGCAGCTGTAAACCAGAATGTTGTTCTTGCCGTAATCAATTCTTTGGGGGCTATAGGCGATAAATCGGCATTTGATTCACTGCTTTCGGTTACTTACTTAAACTATCCGGAAAACGTATTGTCTGCCGCTCGCCAGGCCCTTGCGGGTCTTAGATGGTAAAGAGGTATTCAAACAGTTCCGTTTTTTTAGCAGCATTTATCTGTATAATTCTTTTTTATTCCGGTCTCGTAAAGGTTAGTGATAAAACTAGGTTAATCAGCTTTATTGAACCAGGCAAGATTAATCTAATACACGGCAGTCTCATTTCGTCTCCGGTAAAAACCAGTGATGGAAGCTATTATTCAGCTAGATTTAAGATAAATAGCTTTAAAGCGCAAAACGGCATTAAAGGGCAGGCTGGCGGAAGTCTTGTTGTATACATACCCGTGGACCAGGCAGAAGCACTTTTACCGGGAAAGCTTTATTCCAAAGCCAGACTCCATGGAAATGAAAAAGCACCTTTATGGGAGGCTGGGGGAGTTTACACTCTATCTGGAAGGTTTGGCCGGGATTCAACAAAGTTTTATATCAGTGAATGCAAAGATTCATTTTTCCCGCAAACGCTTTACGGCAGGCTTGATTATCTACGTGCATTATGCCGGCTACAGTTCAAACGATTGATGTATTCCTGGGGTGCGGCAGGTGGCTTACTGCTTGCCTTGCTTTGTGGTGCAAAAGAGTATACATCTTCAGACATTTCCTTAAGCTTTAAGAATGCAGGTCTTTCTCATATCCTTGCTTTGTCGGGTATGCATCTGTCGATGTTTTCGGGAATTGCTATTTTTGCAGGGAAAAAGATTGGTCGAAAAAAGCTTACCTTTATTATCCGCATAATTGCACTTGTATTATTCGTGTGGTTTGCAGGCTTTTCACCGTCACTGCTAAGGGCTTTTTTATGTAATATGCTGCTCATTATTGCAGCCCTAGCAAATGTCAAAAAGCCTGATATGCTGCTTGTGCTGGCCTTTAGCTTTTTGTGCCAGACTATTATTGCTCCACAGGATATTTTTAATTCAGGCTTTATTCTTTCTTATGCAGCACTTGCGGGAATACTTTTGACCAACAGCTTTTTTAATAAAATATACAGCAGATTTTTACCTTCTTATTTTGCAGCCTCACTTGGTTCTTCTACGGGAGCCCAGATTTTTACCGCACCTGTTTCGCTCAAGCTGTTCGGAAGCTTTGCACCGGTAGGAATTATTGCTACTTCCATTGTTTCGCCTGTTGTTACGCTGTTTATTTATTCCGGGCTTGTACTTATTATACTCAGCCTTGTGTGTCCTGTGATTGCCGGGGCTAGTGGATTTTTTATTAATTTAGAGTATACTGTAATAAAATATTTGGTAGCGTTTTTTTCCAAAGCATTTATCTGGAGAATCAATTGAACTGTCCTGACTATAATTCGCCTGCAGAACTAAAAACTATTCTTGACTCAAACGGCTTTTCCATGCAAAAAAAGTTCGGGCAGAATTTTCTTATAAACCAGAAGGCACGCGAAAAGCTCATAGAAGCTCTGGAGGTTCAAAAGGATACTACTGTCTGGGAAATAGGTCCGGGGCTTGGAGCTATGACAAGCGGACTATTAAATGAAGGTGCAGATGTTACGGTTTTTGAAATTGACCGTGGCTTTGTAAGTCTTTTATCACAGTTTTTTGACAGCTTTGCAAAGCAGAATAAGTTCCGCATTATAGAAGGGGATGTACTTAAAACCTGGTACAATCAGACACAAAACGGGACAGTTCTTCCTCAGCGCTTTTTTGGAAACCTTCCGTATAATATTGCAGCAACCCTCATCGCAGATACAATTGAAAAGGGTATACGCTTTGAACGTTGTGTATTTACGGTTCAAAAAGAGGTTGCTGTAAGAATGGCAGCAAAGCCCGGAAGCACAGACAATTCTTCGCTTTCTGTTTTGTGCAACTGGGCTTATGATGTTAAACCTATTATTGATTTATCGGGCTCTAACTTCTGGCCCAAGCCTAATGTAGATTCCAGGGCTGTTCTGCTTACTCCAAAAGCCGATTGGCCTGGGTGTGCAAATCCAAAGCTTTTTGTAAAAATGCAGAGAGCCTTATTCAGTTCTAGACGCAAAACCGTAAGAAATAACCTGCAGGGCTTTTTAAATAATGCTGCAAAGACTGTTGAATATCTTGAAAAAGCGGGAATTGATCCAATACTAAGGGCAGAGGTTTTAAATGTACAGCAGATGCTTACCCTGTGTGATGTAATTAATGAAGGTGAAAAATGAGTGATATAAAAGCCAATTTACAAGAGGTTCAAAGCCTTATTAATAAAGCAGAAGCACAAGCTGGAAGAAGCAATGACTCTGTAAAGCTCATGGCTGTAAGCAAGTTTCATCCAAAGGAAGCAGTAGAAGAGGCCATTGCCTGTGGTCAGCTTTTATTTGGAGAAAATCGTGTTCAAGAGGCTGTCCAGAAATTCACTCCGATTCTTGCTGCAAACCCAAAGGTAGAGCTTCATATAATAGGACAGCTTCAGACAAACAAGGTAAAGCAGGCTGTAACAATTGCTGCGTCTATAGATTCTGTCGACCGGCTTGACCTTCTTAAAGAGATAGAAAAGCAGTGTGCTAAGCTGGATAAAACAATAAAGGTTTTGTTTGAATATCATACCGGTGAAGAATCTAAAGCCGGCTTTACATCCGAGGAGGCTTTGATCGAAGCACTCGAAGCCTGCAAAAGGGGAGACTTTCCACACATTATTCCATCTGGCTTTATGACCATGGCACCCTTTACTCAGGATCAGGAGCTTATTCATAAATCCTTTATAACCCTGCGTACACTTGCACAAAAGCTTAAAGAACAGTATCCGCAGTTCCCGCTTAAGGAGCTTTCTATGGGAATGTCAGGAGATTTTGAAGCTGCCATACAGCAAGGCTCTACAATGGTTCGCGTAGGAACAGCAATTTTTGGTCAGAGGAATTATTAAATGAAGCATAAAAAACTATTTATTGCAGCAGTTATATTTTTTGCCTTGAACCAGGCCTTTGTTTTTGGTCAGTCAAATCAATCAAAAAGCACTGAGCCCAAGCCATATTCTTCTGATGAATTTTCTCAAGCCTTGCAGGATTTAAGACGCTTTGAAATAATCACTCTTGGTTCCATGCCCTTTGTTACCATGGATACTGCAATTGTTTTTAACGGAATTAAATTTGCAACAGGAAAAACACAAACCTTTAATCCTCTTGCAACTGCAGATTATACACCTCAGGAAATGAAAAGCGTAATTTTAACCTCCCTGTGTATTTCTGCCGGAATTGGAATTACCGATTTTGTCATACAGATAATTAAACGAAATAAAAAGAGTCGTGATGTTGATTTATCTGATGCAATAAAAATAGAAGTAGAGCCCCAAGAGGAAGATGAATAATGCCTTATTTTTCCACAAGGGTTGAACCAGACTATAAAGCAAATGAACGCCTGGATAAATATATTGCCTCTTTGCCAAACGGCATGAACCGTTCAAAGCTCAAAAGCGGCGTTACTCAGATTTTAATCAACGGAAAAATCAGTAAGCTTTCTCAAAAGGTAAAGGCAGGTGATGTAATTGATATTGAATGGGAAGACAATATTCCTGACAATATAGAACCACAGGATATTCCGCTTGATATAATTTACGAGGATGAAAATGTAACTGTTGTAAACAAGCCTCAGGGAATGGTAACACATCCTGCCTGCGGAAACTGGGACGGAACTTTAGTAAATGCACTTTTATATCATTGGGGAAGACAGGCAATAACACAAACAAAGGAGGGGAGTGACGCCCAGCTTTTGATGCAGCGCCGCCCCGGTATTGTACACCGCCTTGATAAAGAAACCTCAGGCATAATCATTACAGCCAAAAACCGGGATGCCGAAGAATGGCTTGGTGCACAATTTAAAAACCACAAGCTTCGCAAAGAATATATCTGCATTGTAAAAGGCCGCCCTCCAGCCGTTGCCGGAGACATACGAACCCAGATAATAAGAGATCCCAAGGACCGCAAACGCTTTAAAGCCGTAACCGAAACAGACGAAGGCAAGTATGCCCGAACCCTCTACCACTGCCTAAGCAGCTACGGCAACTACACCCTTGTCCGCGTAAGAATCAAAACCGGCCGCACCCATCAAATACGTGTACACATGAAATACCTGGGCTGCCCAATAGTAGGCGACCCCATTTACAACAAACCCGACCCTCTTTTCCCCAATGAAACCTTGATGCTCCACTCCAAGCTGCTACAAATAACTCTCCCCAATTCCGAAGTTAAAACCTTCACAACTCCCACCCCCCAGCGATTTTTGGCTCTAGAAAAAAAACTTAAAAATAAATACCCAAAAAAAAATCTTTAGTCATATATAGGATAAAGCCGAAAACCAACTGTGCGCGAGCGGAAGAAATCGGCAAACAGCGCCATCTCCATACTGACAAATCTCCCCGTATCGTTTATAATAAAAAAACTATTACATTACATCTTGGAGGAAGTTATGAAAATGAGTGAGTTTTGGAAGAAGATTGGAAAGACTATACTGGGGGGGCGTCTTTATGTATAGCCCTTTGCGGATGCGATAATTTTCTTGCCGGGGGGAATGTAAAAAATGAGCTTGAAGAGCTGATTGAAATTGCAAATACGCCGGCTGTTACTTATTATGTTACGGCAGATAAAGATTCGGGAACGGTAACGCCTTCGCAGCTGCGCGGAAAAATGAAAGAAACCTTTGACATAATGTTTACGCCTTCTGATAACTGGAAGTTTTTAAACTGGGAAGTGCTGGACAGAACTACCGGAGAGCCTGTTACAAATGCGCTGTCTTTTGCAGATGAAACAAAGCTCGAAACAAAAGTAACAATTATAAATCCAAAAGAAAATCTTACAATTCATCCAAAGTGCATTCTTGTGCCTGTTGTTACAGAGATTTACCCTCCATATTATCCTACGGGTTATAACCAGGATACTCTTGTAAAAATTTCCTTTAACAAGCCGGTTGACCCGCAGTCTTTTGGCCAGTTTGGCTGCATTAGTTTTACAAGTGGCGCTGCAGATATTACAGACTGTTACGGTAAGCCTTATTTTTCTTCTGATTACAAGGTGCTTTATATTCCTGCTGCTGTAGATAAACACATACTGGCAGATGACGACCCGCGTACTGCAGCAGAGGTAACGCTAAGACTCAACTGTGCAAACCTTAAGGATGCAGAAGGAATGGCTCTTACACAAAACGAGCCATATACCTATTGTGTAAACAAAAATGTAGACAGCGTAGATCCAACAATAACTGCTCTTGCAGTAACTACCACTGATGATAAAAATGCCTGGTATTACCGCAGCCTTACCGACAAGCCTTTTGATGAGTGGTCTGACGGGGAAGTAAAAGAAGCCGACGGTACCACTGTAAAATATTTTTATGGCGACTTTAGCCAGAACCATGTTGGAAAAAGCGTTCATATAAGCTTACAGGGCTATGACAATGCAGATGCGGTTTCGGGCGTGTTTATTCGCGAAGTATACGAAAAAGATGCCAGCGGCAATAACGCAAGCGAAAACGAACAGACAGCATTTATAAGCAGCTTTGAACCGGTAACCGACGTCAACGGCCAGATTGTAAAAACCTCCGACGGCAAAACTTTGTATTCCTTTGATTTTGATTACGAGTTCCAGACCAGAGCCGACGGTCTTGTCCTCCTGGAAATCTCCCTCAAAGACAGCGCCAACCGCGGCGATACCCAGTCCTACGAGGTTATAAAGCAGTCGGAGACGAATAAATTTATACAGTTTGATTTTGAAGTTGATGGAAAAGGTGTTTTGCCGGAATTAATAGATGGGGAATATAAAAGTCATATAAGTGCAAATAGTTTTATAATTAATACGAACGAAAAAAGTTATTGTGATTACCTTAGTGCTACAAAAAAATTCTCACTGTTCTTTTATGATAAAAATGATGTACCTTCTGAAGTTTTTAAGGTGGAAAATTTTGTAATTACAAATGATGAACCCGCTCATCATGATAATAGTTTTACGGAAGATTTTAACCAGGCTCTCCAGAATGTTTACATAGATAGTTACCGAGATACAAAAGCAAAGACTGTATTTTATGAAGAAACTGGTATTGTTAAAGAATATGATTTTATTATACCTGCCGGTCCGGAGAGTTATCTTGGCTGGTCTGATCATCTGGCAAATTCGATTGGAGTGTATGATTACGATGAAGGTAAAGGTTTATATGTAACATATCAGGAAACAATGGATTCACCTGTTTCACATGAATGGGTGGAGTTTTATAATAATATAGAAAGTTTGAATAATATTATTGACTATACATACAGAAGAGATGATGTGTACGTAGGGCTTGAAGGAATATATAAGATTTATTTAAGGCAAGAGGTAGTGTTGGATTCTCTGCTAAATATTTCTATTACATCGGGTTATGGAAAACCGGCTGTAATCAATAAGACAGAAACAAATCGTGGTGGTGTTCCAGATCTTAATCTTGCCTTTTCAATAAAAAATATAACCTATGAAAAATCTACCGGCATGGCAACAGTTGAATTCAATGTAGATTATCCTGATGATGGAAAGAATTATTTTATTAATGCTCAATATAATCGCCCGGAACGGTATTACTCCAAGCCTAACGAAAAGAAAATTACAATTCCGGCAGGCCGCTCTTATACATTCCGTATTATGAAAGCAGATTCTGTTTACGGGTTAGAGGGTGTAACACCATATACATCTGAGATTATAAAAAACCTAGATGGCGGAGGGGATCTGTGGCCTCCGTATATATATACAAAGCTTTTTAGCTATTATGACTCTTCGTATTTTTATATAGAAAATGTAACTGTAAAGGATGATACCTCATATACCAATTGGTCTGATTATCAAGATATAGAAGATTTTGTATGTTATTATTGTAAAACCAATTTGGGAACATATCCTGATTATGACACTTTAGAAAGAATGAATATTGCAAAAAAGACAATTAAATTTGAAGGGGATCCTGAACGTCCAGGTAAATTATGCGCAAAAATTCCTTTTTCTGATGTTGAGCAGGGCGAATATTATCTGTATAGCTATCTTGAGGATGCAGCAGGAAATGGCAAAGCGGAATTGCTTGCTCAGGATAACTGTGATAGAAACAATACTCTTCGCGGTATTCATTTTTATTTGAATGATAAAACTCCTATTGTTCAAAGAATTGCAGATAAGAACCTTAAAGTTATGTTACCGGAAGGTGAATCTGGAAAAATAAATCGCTTCAGACTTGAGCAGAAAAATGGCAAATGGGTATGGGAAAACTTTGACGGTACTTATTATACTTATTTTGATAATACGAATGACTATGAATATAATAATGAGCCTCAAACTAAAAATCATTTTATGAAGGTAACTGCTTATGGATATTATCCTAAATATGGCGGCACCTACCACCTAAAACCTCTGTACTACTATCCAAACTACATAAACGGGGATACTATCTGTACCAGCACGGCCTGGATGAAGGTTAGTAACGGCTGGCAGATTTTCTGTGATGCGCCGGTGTTCTGTCATACACTTTATTCAACCCGCAAAATTACTTCTACTGCAAGCGCACAGGATGCTCTTGAATGGGAAGCTCAGGCACAGGAAACAGGTCTTGTAGTTAATGATTCTACAGAAAACCGCAGCTTTACTTACACAAACGTAAATCTTGAAGGAGTTCCTGCAGGTAACTGGTACACAACAATCTGTCACTTTGTAAACGGTACTGTTTTAATGAGCGAAGTTCAGAAAAAGTAGTCTGTTTTTTATCCGTTGGTTTTCTAAAATATCCCTT
Organism: Treponema sp.; assembly: GCA_017616165.1. Classification (GTDB taxonomy): domain Bacteria; phylum Spirochaetota; class Spirochaetia; order Treponematales; family Treponemataceae; genus Treponema_D. The sequence goes on along the minus strand of JAFZYR010000038.1, from coordinate 31,512 downwards.
ATTTGACTAATAAATAGATTTTTGGTATATTATTTATAAGTTTTTTGCCCGGGTGGCGGAATTGGTAGACGCGCTTGGTTCAGGTCCAAGTGTCCTTACGGTCATAGGAGTTCAAGTCTCCTCTCGGGTACTCAAAGCAAAGACCAGTAGCGCAGAATTTCATAGGTTCTGCGCTTTCTTTTTTTACAATAGGATTGTAGATCATATCATTAACCACAGGAAGCCCTATCCAGGCCAGATGACAGCGAACCTGATGTCTGTAGCCATTTATTATTTTACATTCTACTTCTGCAATTTTCTTATAATCATCATAGTTTAAGATTTTAACACAGGTTTTATAAAGGACTTTTTTACCAAGCTTTTGCAAAGCAGCCTTTCCGGAAGCTTCTGTAACAGGCCTTACTTCTTTTCTACCAGGTCCAAAAGGTCTAAAATAAGATTCTATTTCTATTTCGTGTTTATCTGTAATTGAAGTTAAAACATTACATTGAGCTCTGTAATATTTTATTATTTTTCCTGCCTGCTGTTCGTTCTGCAAAAAGTTGTAGCATTCCTGACTTGCTGCAATAATCATAAGTCCGCTTGTTGCAGTATCAAGACGATGCAAAAGTCCGTGTTCAATTTCTTTTTTGCCTTTTACATCAAGAAGCTTGGGATAAAGACTTGCTGCTTCATAAAACGCATTATTCTTATCATCTGCACTTAATGGGGCAGAAGGAAGTCCGGAGGGTTTATCAATTATTACAAAGGGTTTTTGAGCGTCTGGAGCTTTTATTATTTTAATATTCATGGAAAATTATAAACAGCTGTAAAGTCCAATTATAAGTGCAAAGAGTACTGCTATTACAAGAATATAAATCCAGAAGGGCAGGCTTCCGTCATAATTTTTAGTTCTTCTGGAAGAAAGGCCAAGCTTGTTTTTTGTTCCGTATTTGCTCTTATAAACTGCATAACCGCAGGCAGGACATCCGTTGGTAAACTCTTCGGTACGGCCAGTTTTACCGCAGCTTGGACAGCGCACAGAAGCAAAAAACTTACCGCAGTAGGTGCAGACCTTATCATTCTGCTTTACTTCATTTCCGCAGAATTCACAGAAAAACTTTGCTTTTTTACCGTTTTTAATTCTCTTCATAAATAGCTTTTATTTCCACAATTAAAAGAGTATTTCCGACAGTAACATTTACAATATCCTTAACAGTGACCTTTGCAGTACGTGTTTTTTTACTGTCAAAAAAAGTAAAGTATTCAATATTAAAGCCTTTATCAATTCCCTTCAAATCATTAATTACGCACGAAAGAGTAGAGCCGTTATATTCAAAGAACTTGCCGCTAATATATTTACCGCTTACAGGATGTGTAAACATATAATGACCTTCATTCTTTTCTTCCGGTTCTTCTTTATCTTCAATGATATTTTCTACAGTAGGAAGCTTTTCTTCTTGAGCAACTTCTTGTGCAGCAGCTTCTACAGCAGGCATAGGCTGGACTTCTGCTTTAGCAAAAATACCTTCAAGAACAGAAGGCTCTAAAGAAGTAAAGTAATCTGTAATTCCAAGGATACGGGCTTTTTCTTCATCTTCGCTCGAAAGGGGATTTGGTTCATAAAGATAAACATCTACCTCATCTCCACCAATTCCGCTTTTTACAAACTGAACAAGAGTCTTCCAGTGACGCGGATACTCAGATGAGCTTACGACAATACAGTCCGGTCTTATCTCTTCAATATTGTCCAGCGCCTTTAAAAGCCATTTATAGATAATTGTATCGTAGCCGGCCTTTTGCAGCACAGAGTTTAATACAGAGTAGACATTCTCATCTTCCGAAATTATAAGTGCCTTCATTTACTCGGTTCCAAGATTTACAACAGTGTAATCATAAATAGTCCAGATTCCTTCGCGCTGTCTTACCTTGTAGGTGTAGCGTTTCTTTTCGCTGAAGTTTGGATATTTAAACCATTCAATTACAGTTACAGAACCCTCTGTTGGAGTGTAGGTTGTCTTTTCAATTTCAAACTTTTCCGGAACTGCAATGATGTCGTTTTCAATTCTAGACTGCATCAAATCTGCCTTAAAGCTTTCGATCATTCTTACACGCTCTTCTGCAGAAACTGTTGTATACTTTTTCTTGAGGGTAGAGTTGCGCTTTAATAAGGATTCAACATCCATGTAAAGGAAGTACTGATCCCACAAAGATTTTTGTCTTGCAATAATTGTCTGTTCTACAACCTTGTCTGGTCCAATGCTTTCAGGCTTTAAGATTTCCTGAGTTGTTTCTTTTACAGGAACATAAGTTGAAGAAGCAGCAGAAGGAGAAGGGCGGATTTCAAGAGTAAGGCGGTTAGAGCTTAACTTGATGTACTTTGATTTATAAAGCTCCGGATAAAAGGTCATTTCCAGATAATAAACAGAAGGCTCTTCAACCTTTATATAATCCTTAACATTTTCAACAAAGGAATATTCTTCACCGCTTTCAAGAGAGATTTCGCGGAAATAAACAGTACGGTTTGTAGTTCGTTTTTCAACAAGACTGTCGGTCTGTGTAAGCTGGCTGTTCTTTACAGTGTAGGCATAAAAATCAAGACTAAAGGCACGGTCATCTGCAAGCTTAAAGCGCATTGTTTCACTTCCGTTGTTCTTGATTGTAACATGCACATTTATAGGGTTGTCATCATTCATGCCCGGATAATAAATGGACCTGTTATAATACTTGATTGAAACAGAAGCCTGGGAATAATCGGTTGTTACATTTTCCTGAGCGAAAAATGTCTGTCCAAACAAACAAAGAAATGATATAATCAATACAAGTTTACGATTTTTCAACGTAATCTCCTTAAAAGTTTTTTTAAGAATTATTTCTCATTATATAGTATATTATCGGTATTTTAAATGAAATCATTATCAACTTCTATCAATAATTTACTACATAACTGGACAGATTTTTCTAAGCTGGCTGCCATTATTAGTGATAATAAAACAAGCTTTCCCCTGCAGATAACGGGGCTTCACGGCAGTCTTTTTACATATTTCCTTTCTGAATTATCAGGCCAGATTTATTATAAAACCCTGCAGGCAATTCAATACAGCGGAACAAAAGGCAAGGGGAGCCTTGAGCATCTTTCGCAGGATCTCCTTATTGTAGTACCCGGAGAGTATGAACAGAACAATCTTATAACAGATATTAAAACTATTTTACCCCAGGCACAGATTTTTACATTTCCTTCCTGGGGAACCATTCCTTACAGACCGGCAGCAACCGGTTCCATTGTTTTTGGTCAGAGAGCAGGCTTTCTTTCTAAGCTTTGCGAGCAGGTGGAATTTACAGCACAGTCCAGCCCGCGCATTTTTATTATAACCCAAAGATCCTTTATAACAGCTTTACCGCCGCCGCAATACATCAGACAGTTTTCTTTTTCCCTCAAAAAAAAGGATTCAATTGATACTGTAAAGATTGCACAAAAGCTTGTAAGTCTTGGTTATACAAGAGTTTCCAGAGTTAATGTAAGGGGAGAATTCAGCCTCAGGGGAGAGGTGCTTGATATCTTTCTGCCTCTGGAAGAAAATCCTTTCCGAATAATTTTTGATTTTGATACAATTGAATCAATTAAAGAGTTTGAAGCCGACTCCCAGACAACAATCAAAGGGCGCGACAGCATAAGCATTTACCCTATGAAAGAAGTTTTATGGGATGACAGCCTTGTTGGAAAATTAGAGGAAAAACTCAAGGAATACCAGAGCAGTGCAATACAAAATACAAGCCAACAGGATAATACTTTACAATTAGATAGTACTATAAATACAAGTAACAAAACTGAAAATAACCTATACAATATCCATCTTGGGTTCACAGAAAACGCCCGGCTACAGCTTGAAATTATACTTGAAGATCTTAAAACCAGGCAGAATGCCGAAGGTGAAGAGTTCTTTTACAACCTTTTATGGGATAAAACCTATACAATTCTTGATTATATCAACCGGAATACACTTACACTTTTTTACGATTACGACAGACAGGTGCATGCAGAAGAGGCAATCCGGCGTGAATACACAGGAATGTACAGAAAAACAAGGGATACATTCCCGGCACTTCCTCCTGATATGCTCTTACTGGACTTTAAGGAGTATGTAGAAAAAGTACTAACATGTCTACAATTTCGTACACTTGAGACTCAGGAAAGCACAGAAGCCCTTATAAAATTAGATTCCGAACCTGGCAGAAGCTTTTTTGGTAACCTTAACTATATGAAAGAAGAGCTTACCAACCTGCAGAAGGATGGCTGGAACATTGTCATATATACAGATAATGAAAACCAGGGCTTACGAATCCACGAAATTTTTAAAGAATGGACCGACATAGAGCCTGAGCAAAACCTCAAACCTGTTGAACTTATTCCAAAGCCAATTTCTGCAGGCTTTAATATTCCTGCCATCAAGCTGCTGGTAATTCAGGAAAACGAGATTTTTGGCCGCCGTAAATATGTTGCCAAATCTGTAAACAAAGCCAAGTCGCAGGTAATAGATACCTTTGTAGAGCTTAATCCGGGAGACTATGTAGTTCATGTAAACTGGGGAATAGGGCTCTTTCACGGAATTGAACGTGTAAAATCTCTGGGAAACGAGCGCGACTATATTAAGCTTGAATATGCAGACCAGGAGTTTGCCTTTGTGCCTATTGAGCAGGTAAACCTTGTACAGCGCTACATAGGTAACGAAGGAGAAAAACCACGTCTGGACCGCATTGGCTCCAAGTCCTGGGAAAACCGTAAGAGCAGGGTTCAGAAGGCTGTAGAAGATCTTGCACAAAAGCTCATAGACTTGTATTCAAGACGCAAGGCCAGTGTTGGCTACGCTTTTCCAAAAGAAACCGAATGGCAGTCTGCCTTTGAAGCAGCTTTCCCTTACGAAGATACCCCGGACCAGATTACCGTTACCGAAGAAGTAAAGGCCGACATGGAAAAGCCTGTGCCAATGGACCGTCTTGTCTGTGGAGACGTAGGCTACGGCAAAACCGAAATTGCAATGCGTGCGGCTTTTAAAGCAGTAATGGGTGGTAAGCAGGTTGCTTTCCTGGCGCCCACAACAATTCTTGCAGAACAGCATTACGAAACTCTGGTAGAACGCTTTACAAATTTTCCGGTAAAGATTGCAAGGCTAAGCCGTTTTGTTGCCGCTGCAGAACAAAAGAAAATCCTTGCAAGGCTTGAAAAGGGCGAGGTTGATATTCTTGTAGGCACCCATAGGATTATCCAGAAGGATGTTCATTTTAAAAATCTTGGTCTTATGATAATTGACGAAGAGCAGCGCTTTGGAGTAAAGGACAAGGAACGCCTTAAGGAAATGAAAAACAATGTAGACTGCCTTACCATGTCTGCAACGCCTATCCCACGCACCCTGCACATGAGCCTTTTAAAGATCCGCGACATGAGTCTTTTGACAACGCCGCCTCAAAACCGCCAGCCGATTGAAACAGTTATAGATGAATTCAGCGACGACAGGGTAGCGGCCGCCATAAGACAAGAAATGGACCGGGGAGGGCAGGTTTTCTTTTTACATAACCGGGTAGAGTCACTTCTTGAGGTTCGTCAGAGAGTAGAGCGCATAGTTCCTGAATGCCTTGTAGATGTAGCCCACGGCCAGATGACCAGCCAGGAACTTGATGATATTTTCCACCGCTTTAAGATGGGCGGTTTTCATGTTTTAATTGCAACAACAATCATAGAAAACGGAATTGATATTCCAAATGTAAATACAATCATCATTGACCGCGCAGACATGTACGGAGTTTCTCAGTTGTACCAGCTTAGGGGACGAGTAGGGCGCAGTGACCGCAAAGCCTATGCATATCTTCTTTATCCGCAAAACAAATCGCTGAGCGAAGTTGCCATGAAGCGCCTTCAGGTAATCAGTGATTTTACAGAACTTGGAAGCGGCTTTAAAATTGCCATGAAGGATATGGAAATTCGTGGAGCGGGTAACCTTCTTGGAAAAGACCAGTCCGGTGATGTATACGCCGTTGGTTTTGATCTGTACATGAGACTGCTCAACGAAGCCGTAAACCGCCTTACTGCCCAAAAGGATTACAAACCAGAAAGCGAAGTTCTTATGGAAATGGAATACACAGGTTATATACCGGACACCTATGTCACCGTGCCTCAGATAAAAATGGAAATCTACAAAAAGATTGCCTCTATTACAACCGATGCAGAATTTGAAGCAATTGTAAATGAACTTTCTGACCGATTTGGACCTATTCCTGATGAAGTGTCAAGCCTGCTTGCCCTGGCAGAAATCCGTATTCTTTGCGGCAAGCTTTCAATAAAATCTCTGCGCGAAAAACAAGGCGAAGTTAAAGTTGAATTTGCAAATACATCAAATATTTCTATAGACAACTTTATGAAGCTTTTAAAAGATAACCCGGGAACTATAAGGCTTAATCCTACCATGCCAAACGTTTTGTTCATTAAACTTGGCAAAATCGGCCTTAAAGAAAAGTCGGAATTCATCAGGGAAAAACTGGATAAACTACTATAATTAACACTAGACAAATGTAAAAAAAAAAAAATAGTATTTTACTTATATAGGAGAAAACATATGAAAAAACTGACATTGCTTTTAATAGCAGCTTGTATGCTTCTTGCTTCCTGTGCAAGTACTGACAAAACTGAATACAGTTCTATAGGTAAAGAAGGGGAGATTACTTTAACAATTCCTTCTGCCTGTACAATTACCAGTATTGACGGACAGCCTGTAAAATTGAAAAGAAAGTGTAAGCTGGAACCAGGTTATCACACCTTTGTTATTGATTATGCCAAAACTTCATCTAACAGCACATCTGTTACAAGGGCTACTGCAACCGTAACCGAAGATTTTTATTTTGAAACAGGTCACAGTTATTCAATGAAAGAATTCATAAACCACCAAAGGCTTTATTTACCGGTCCGAGATGATGCCTGGGAAAAATTTACCGACAGTAAATACTTTATTGCAAAAATCCCTGAACCAGAATTAAAGAAAACTATTATATGGCTCAATTCTTTCCCGATTAATCAGAAATACGAAATTGTCGGACTTTTTGAATTTACCCTTACAGGCGGAATGTTATCTACCGGAACTATGAGTGCAGATATGTCACTGGACTATCTTCAAAACTTTGTAGAAAATTCAGACAAAGAAGTAGATGCTTTATTAGATCCTTGTTCTGTTGGCCTTGTTGGAGTCTACGGTTACAAAGCAAATGCAATTGGAATAAAATTCTTAAACGACGACGATGTTGCAGCAGAACCGAAAGAATCTGAAGAAGAAGTTGAAGTAATTGAATAATAACCACTTTTTCTAACTTTAAACAACCCTACAAAAAGTGGGGTTGTTTTTTAATGCACTGGTTGACAGAATATGCGTTATAGGAAGTGACTTAATTATTATTATAATAGCGGAAAAAGCCCTGGGGGCTTTATTTACCCCCTGAAGCTTGCCCGTATTTGTATTTAGAACGATTTTCCTTTATAGTTTTTATTCAATTGTAATATCTAACATTCCCGGGAAATCAGAATCTTTATGATAAACATAGTTATAAGAAATTCCACTGTTATTATTACTATTATGATAAGAAATTGATACATAATAATATTGGTATTGATAAGTACCACTATTCCAGTTTGAAATATCATAACTAATCGGTCTATTTGCATCATAGCATATTGTTTCAATTGAAGAATTATTACCAACTGTTTTGACATAATTTAAATTGACTTGATAAGTTGCATTACCATGTAATTGCTCTATACCAATTTGAGGAACTGTTGTCAAAGTAAAGACTTTATCACTTACACTACCGGTCGGTTTATTAGTGATTTTTGGCTCTCCAAGTCCTACGGTTGCTGTTATGGTACAAGAATTAACTTTAGGATAATAAGTTAAATCCAATACCTGATTGCAGTATTTGTAATCAAGCTTATAGACATAACTTGTGCCACTTTCTGTATAGTAATCGACAATTGGAAGAGTCTCTGTTTCATTTATATAATTAGTAATTGATGCATAGCATGGATTTTCATCCTGATCATTTTCGTAGTATCTGAATATTGAATAATGAAGTATGTAATCATCTGAATATGTTGAATCACTTACTGTAAGCTTAATGCCATTATCTGTCGTGGAATTTTCGGCTGTAATATTTATTTCTCCGTTACCGCCATTTGCTGTTACAGTTTCAAATTCATTTTTATATAGAGTGCTGGTTCGGTCTACATCATAGCAATATGCATATTCATTTCCAGGTGTTACAAAAGAATCTATAAAGGTAACGGTTTTCTGCTTATTATTTTTCATTTCATAAACAAAATTTTTAGAATATCCAACCCATTTGCCATCTTCTTTTACACCTCGGTAAACAGTGATCGTTTCTGAAATATATTTATCTGGAGTTTGTGCGTCATTACTGTCATTAAAGGTAAATGTAATGATATTGCCTTGTGAAGATGGAGTTACAGTAAATTGTGGCTTGTACGGAGTATCCGGAAGAATAATTTCTTCGGGGAATCCGCAGTCTTTAATGTCGAATTCATAATCATATACAGGAGGTTCAAGAATTGCCCTATCTTGCGAAAAACTTCCTTTTATAAGACCTGCAGATTTAAGAGTTAGTGTTGCACTATACATTGTTTCCGAAAAAGAAAAAGTATCGTATTTTTTCAGTTCTGCGGTTGTATCATTGTCAGGCATTTCCATTGTAGCAGGACCTACATCCGGTTGAACCATATAGATATAAAGCTTAATATCATCAGGAAGCTTATATAATTTGATTTTAGGATCCATAGACATTATTTGTTCATTTTCCATATCTAAATCAAAAATATATTCGTAATAAACATCCTCATTTTCAAATTCTGTACCTTCGAGGTTGCCGTTCGATAAAAAGACAACAGTTGAATCGTAATAAGTAACAACTGGAACAGGAGCATTAATTACTACATTTGAACCACTTTCAATTGCTTCTTTTGTTAATTGAACATCCTTAGTTCCCTCTACACTCTTTACTTCAGTTTTGCCGTCGATTACGATTTTTGTTTTTTCTGCGGCTGGTTCGGTCTGGCCAGGGGTGGCAGGAGCGGCTTCTACAGGAACAACTTCAATTTTGTTAACTGTTCCACCCTTAACTGTAATTGTATCAACATTATCATTTACGCTGATTGCTTTTATTACAATGTTCTCTTCGGATTCGATTTTTGTGCTTGAGGCTTCTACTACAACTTCTTCTACTGTAGAAGATTCTTCAAGGGCAATTCGGACATTATTTTTCTTTACCTGAACATTGGCTATGCTAGATTTATTAATGTGAATACTGTTAGCACCACCGCCATTTATTTCGAGCTTGGAAATTGAAGAGCATTCTGTAAGGGTAACGTCCCCTTCTCCAACCTTCTGGTCAACAATAATTACAGCGTTTTTAACGTTCTGCAATTCTATTCCGGAAGCTTCGAGTACAAGCTTTTTTCCGTCAAGATTAAGATTTTTGATAACAATTGCCTTTGAAACAACTGCATCCTCAGATATTTTTGCATTTTCAAAATCGATGCTGGTTTGGGCAGCAGCAATTTTTTGAGTCAAGGTTAATTCATTGCCGGAGCCCGGCTTGTCACCTTTACCATTGTTGTTGATTTGATGCGGACATCCTGTTAATACTGCTAAGAATACAAGAATACCGCAAATTTTTAATATATTTTTTTTCATTTTAAATCCACCCTTTTTTATATAATTTTTTTTATAGCCGCAATAAATTAAAGAATTTCTTGAAGCTGCTCTCTTGTTACAGGCCTTGAAAAATAAAAGCCCTGCTGAATGTCACAGCCTACAGATTTTAGGAATTCGCTTTGCTCCGGAGTCTCAACACCTTCGCACAAGGTCTGTATATCAAGCTCGTGTGTCATATTAATTACATTCGAAATGATTACGCGTTCCTTTTGCTTAAGGTTTTGTGTCTGCAAAAAGCATTTATCCATTTTGATAATATCAATAGGAAGCTCGCTCAAAAGATAAAGCGAAGAATAGCCTGAACCAAAATCGTCCATAGAAACCTTAAAGCCCATCTCATGGAAGGTTCTTATAAAGTTCAGAGCCTTTACAGTATCTGTCATACAAACAGTTTCTGTAATTTCAAATTCTACATATTTTGGAGGAATGTTATACACTCTCTGCAGTGATTTTACATAGTTTATAATATCAAGCTTTTTAAAATGCTGGCGCGAAACATTTATACTTATTGGAACTATGGTTTTTCCTTCTGCAATTCGTTCGCTTATAAACTGAAAAACCTGCTGATACATAAAGTAATCAACCTGAATAATCTGACCGCTGCGTTCGATGATTGGAACAAACTGATCCGGGTAAATGATTGTGCCGTCAGGCTTTTGCCAGCGTACAAGAGCTTCTGCCCCGCTTATTATGCCGGTTTCTGAATTGATTTTTGGCTGATAGTAAGCAATCAGTTCATTGTTTTTTATTGCCGAATCAATTGTAGAAAGAATTTCAATTTCGTGATTAATCTTGGAGGACATTTCGTCCTTAAAAATTACAACAGAATCCTCACGTGCATTTTCGCGAGCAATTTTGCGTGCAAGATTACAGTTTGAAATTACCGTTTCGGCATCAATATTATTGTTTTCGTTTGTAATAAAATACATTCCGGTACAAATTCTAAGCCTGTTACACTTGTACTTTTTGCGGAGTGCATTTTCTATGAGTGTATTTCGCATACAGATCTGCTGATGCAAATCTTCTTTGTTTCGACTTTCGTACAGCCCGACAGTTACCATATTGTCAGAAACAACTCTGGAGCCATAAATGAAATTTTCATTGTTTTCTATAAGGAGTCTGGCATAATCGGCAAGCAGATCGTTACCGGTTTTGTAGCTGTAGGTATCGTTAAAATATTTAAAATGCTTTATATCGCTGTAATCTATAACAATTATCTTATCTTCCAGGGAATTAATAAGAGATTGGAGCTTGGGTACAAACTCATCATAGTTGTCTAGGCCTGTTAGTTCATCTTTCAAATAAATTCTCCTGCACTTTTTATATATATCTATTTTACAACAAATAAGGCTTTTTTACAAATAAAAAAAATCCTATAGGTAAAAATTATATTTGTAACATTTTTGAATCTGCATTATTATATTTATAGATACCAATTAAATGAGGGCTATGATATGAAAAAAGCTTTGATATTTATTACTTCAATTTTTGTAATATGTTTGTTTTCTAGTTGTATTGATTCTCCATCATACAATGTTTATTCAGAAAGCTGGTTTGATACAACCGGATATGTTGTTACCGATGAAAACGGTTCTTATTCATTTGTTGCAGGCACCACAAATAAACCTGCAAATCAAGCAAAAGCAATTCTTTGGGAACATAGATATATCAGAACACCTGTATGTGAACTTACTCCACAGATCTGGGATTCTGAAAATATTGAATATAGAGATATAGAGTCACGACCTATACGTTTTGAAATTACTTCTACACCACGTAACATAAACGGTTTGATTTTTTATCGTGATACAGATAAGGTTTACGTAATTAATAATAAGTATGATACGTATCGTGATAAAGACTTTTTTGATAAAGATCAGTATCGTTTTAAGATTGAGATTTCTGGAATCAGAGACCTTGAATTTAAAATGGTTAAGAATAATGCAACTGGTAACTGGTAGTTACTAATACAAATCCTTCTTCCTGTAGTTGATGCTCATCAGAAGGCCCATGCAGGTCATGACGGTGAGCAGAGACGAACCTCCATACGACAAAAACAGCAGCGGAATACCGGTAATTGGCATTATGCCCATTACCATTCCGACGTTTATGAAAAAGTGGAAGGTTATCATTCCAAAAATGCCGGAAGCAATATAGGTTCCGTAATGATTAGGACACTGTCTTATAATCATAAGAATGCGGATAAATATTGCAAGGTACAAAAAGAATACCAGACAACCACCCAAAAAGCCCATCTCTTCGGAAAGAATACTAAAAATAAAGTCGGTACTCTGCTGCGGCAAAAAGCGGTAATGGCTTTGAGTTCCATGTAAAAAGCCCTGACCTACCGGACCGCCGGCACCAATTGCAATCTTAGACTGAATGATATTCCAGCCTGAGCCCAGAGGGTCTGTATTTGGATCCATAAATACAATAAGACGCTTAATCTGGTAGTATTTAAGAACCTTAGAAAACATCATAGAGCCTATGAGCGAAAAAGCAAGAATAGAAAAGCAGTAAGAAATCCAGTTCATGTACTTTGGAAAATGAAAGTACTTTCGCAGAATAAAGCTTATAGATGCAATAAACGAGGTTGTAAAAATCAAAATTACGCGGAACTTAAGATTGGTTAAAATCGTAATTACCGCAATAGGCTGTCTCGCAATTTCTGAATTCCATACAGGAAGAATTGCAAAAATGATTGTGAGCATACCAAACGACAGTACATATACAATGTAAGTTAGAGGTATGTCTGCCATAAAGCACATGAACAGGAAAATCGGGATGTAAACACTGGCGGTTCCCATATCCGGCTGAATAAGGATTAAACCCATTGGCAGAATCATTATTCCTATTGCAATAAAAAATCTTTTTATTGGCAGTTCATTGCGGCTTTCGTCCAGATACCTTGCCAGATACAGAATAAAGAAAATCTTTCCGAATTCCGAAGGCTGAATACCAAACTCACCAATTCCAATCCAGCTGCGTGCACCGTTTACAAGTCGTCCAAAAATTCTTGTATAAATAAGAATTACAACAAGTCCTATATAAAACCACATGGAAATATTTTCCAGGCGGCGGTAATCATAAATTGCGGCAACAACTAAAATTACAAGCCCTATTCCTGCCCAGATAATCTGTTTTTTCCATTCATTGGTAAGCGAAACACCCTCTGAGTTTATGCTTGAAGAATAAATGAACATTACGCCCATTGTAATGAGTATTGCAATTGCAAGCAGGAGAATGTAATCAAAACGTGATAATACTTTATTTTTCATACTGCACTACTCCATTCTTCCGCGGCTTGTATTCTGCTGTTCAAGCAGGTATGCAAAGCCAAGCTCATGAATTGCTTCGTCAAAGTTCTGATTTGCAAAAATGCCCTGAATGATGATGTTGGTACAATATGGTGCCCACCATTCCCATTTGTTGCAGGCTTCGACAATTGTTGCAACGCAGATTCTGTCCTCAGGCGGTGCATCATAAGGAGCATAAGCAACAAGCCAGGAGTGCCAGCTCTGTTCATCCTTTCGGTTTGCATTACTGTATGGCTCAACCTCGGCAGTACCGGTTTTACAGGCAATCTTTACAATCTTGTTGTTCATAGGATACTGCGGAGTTCCGTCTGTTACTGTATAACGCAAGGCCTCCTGAATTTCCTTCCATACAGCATTATCAATTGTAGATTCGGTAAGAACTGTAGGCTTTATTTCTGTGATAATTTCGTCGGTAACAGGGTCACGTACTTCCTTGAGCAGGTGCGGCTTGTAAATTACACCCTCGTTGCTTACCATGGCAATCATGTTTGCAAGCTGAAGCGGTGTTGCTTCCATGTAGCCCTGTCCAATAGAAACAGACATGGTATCTCCACCAACCCATTTTTCATGATATTTTTTTTGCTTCCATTCTGCAGTAGGTACAAGTCCCGAAACCTGGCTCGGAAGGTCTATCTGCGAGCTTTGTCCAAAGCCAAATTCCTTTGCGTAAGAGGCAATTTTTTCTATACCAAGATAGTCTCGTCCAATTGTCCAGTAATAAACGTCGCAGGATTGTGCCATACCATTTTTAAGGTCTAGCCAGCCGTGTCCTGTATGAACGTGACAGTGGAAGGTTCGTCCACCATAAACCATGCTTCCCTTACATTCAATTGTTTTTGTAGAAGGAAAGGCTTTTTCCTGAAGCATAGCTGCAGACATTACAATTTTAAAAGTTGAAGCCGGCGGATACGAAAGCTGAACTGCTCTGTTAATAAGCGGCTGTGAGGTATCGTTCAAAAGCTTTGAATAAAGGTTTCCCGCATCATCGGAGGTAAACAGGTTTGAATCAAAGTTTGGATAAGAAACCATTGCTAAAACCTCGCCGGTGGCAGGCTTTAAAACAACACTGGCCCCTACCCTTTGCCCAAGGGCATCCTCTACAAGCTCCTGAATCCTTGAGTCAATTGTAAGTACAAGCTTTTTACCCATTTCAGGCGGTTCAACAATTGGGGTGTCCGAAATAATTCGTCCGTGAACATCTACAGTTGCAAGCTCGCGTCCGTTTTTACCCTGCAAAAGCTCATCATACTGCTTTTCTATTCCGGCCTTTCCTACAACAGAGGTGTTTGTATAACCCTTGTTGTAAAGTACGGTCATTTCTACCTTATCAATATCACCTACATAACCAATTATGTGCGAAAGAGAAAGCGTTGTGTAGGAATAGTTTCTTACAGGCTTAGAAACCCACGAAACTCCGGGCAGGTCCGACTTGTTTTCTGCAATATTTGAAATTACAGTAAAAGGAACATTTGTCTTTATTTGAACCGAAGAATAGGAACGTCTTATATTTTTAGGGATTTTCTGATCAATTGCTTCCTTGGTAATTCCAAGATAGCCTGCAAGCTTGACCATTACTGTGTCATAGCGCGAAGAAGGTATTTCTCCGGGAGTTACTTCTACGGCAAAGCTGTCATTGTTAATAACCAGAGGCATGTCTGCATTGCGGTCGTAAATTTCACCGCGGGAGGCTGGCAGCGTGCTTATCTGGCTGGAAATTGTCCTTGACTGGGTTTTATATTCTTCGCCGTTGGTAATCTGCATGGAAAACAGCCTTAAAACATAAATGACAAAAATAAAACAGGTCATAAAAAGGAGGATCATTGTTTTTGCCATTTTTGAAAGACCGTTTGGCGACATATTATTCATTATCTATCATGTCCTTGGTATCTCTAATGGAAAGCTGCACCTTAAAGAACGAAAGGAATTTGAAAATAAAAGGCGCAAGAATTATATTTGCAGTAAACTCAAACAGGAACTGATAGGAAATGATTCCGTAGATGTTCAGTCCTATTTTTGGGAAAAAAAGCGAAATTAGGAAAAGCAGTAGCTGTTTTGCCAGAGTTCCAATTCCTACAGAAAGCATAGGGATTATAATTCCTGAAACAATAATTGTCTGCGAAAAAAGTCCGTAAAGATAACCTATGATTGTTCTGAAAATACAGTTGAGTCCAAAAGGAACACCTGTAATAAAATCGAGGAAAAGGCCCGAAATAAAGCCCGAAACCTCTCCGTACATTCTGCCGTTTAAGAACGAAAAATAAATTGAACAGATGAGTACCAGGTCCGGCACAACAAGCAGAAATGAAATATTTGATAATACCGAAGTTTCTATGATTACTGCAGAAAAGAGAATTAAGGTGCTTATTATAAAGGATTTTACCATAACCTATTCCGCCTTCCTGTCGTTTAATTGTTTTTGATTTACTACAATTACGTTTTCGAGTCGTGAAAAGTCAATAATTGGAGTAAGCTCTATGTTCAAGGATGAGTTGTAATCAAGACTTATGATTTTAGAAATGGTTCCGATCGGGATATCCTTAAGGTAGTTGTCGTTTTCGCCTGAGGTTACGACAATGTCACCATAAGAAAGCTCTTCGGCAACCTTTTTTCGTATGTACTGCATCAAAAGCGGATTATCCTGTGAGCCGTTTCCGTTTACAAGACCAAGGTCGCGGGAGTTCTGGATTCGTGCAGAAACAATGTAGTCCAGGTTATAAACAGGCATAATCTGGCTGGTAAAGGTTCCAACCTGAACAACCTTGCCTACAAGTCCCTGGTTTCCGTTCTGGTAAGCTACTACAGGCATGTTTTTGCGTATTCCGTTTACGCTGCCCTTGTCAATTGTAAGATACGCATATACGTTGTCAAAGTCGCGTGAGATAATCTGTGCCGGGAAGTTCTGCTCGTCCATTGAAATTGAAAAATCCAGCTGTTCACGCAGGCGCTCGTTTTCCTTACGGATATCGGCATTAGATCTCTGCATTTTTTCGTAGTTTTCGAGCTTAAGCACCAGTTCGTTGTAGTCTTTTTTAAGACGCTTGAGTTCTTTTACTGAATTAAAGGTATCGGAAATACCGTGAACAACAAAGTGAACACCTTTTTCCACGGTTGAAAAGGCAGAAAATCCAATCTTTTTGAGATTAAGGATAAAGCCGCCGCCACTAAAGTTGAGCACTATGTTTGAGATAAGCAAAAGGCCTATGAGAAGAAATTCCGGAAATCTAAAACGAAAACTGTTCTCTTTTTCAGACATATTCAGACTTTTTCCAGCACTTTTAGGGCTATTCGTTCAAACTGTCGTAAATAGAACGTTCAGAAGACATGTTCTTGAACAGGCTAAAGGCTTCTCCGGCTCCAAGTGCAACACATTCCAAAGGCTTTTCAACCAGAATAACAGGTACACCGGTTTCCTTAGAAATGAGGCGTGGAAGCTCGCGGAGCATTGAACCACCACCGGTCATTACAATACCGCGTTCAATAATATCTGAAGCAAGCTCTGGAGGAGTTTCGCTGAGTACAATTTTAATTTCATCTACGATTTTATTTACAGGATCCTTAAGGGCTTCGCGAACTTCAACACTGTCTATTTCGAGACGGCGTGGAAGACCTGTAATGGCGTCTGTTCCCTTAAGCTCCATCTTTTCGATAGTTTTTTCAGGAGCGGCATTTCCAATCTGAATCTTAAGGCGTTCTGCAGCAGGCTGTCCGATTATAAGGTTATGAACTGAACGAACATGCTTAACGATTGCTTCGTCAAACTTGTCACCACCGATACGGATAGAGTGAGTAACAACCATACCGCCAAGGGAGATAACAGAAACTTCGGTTGTACCACCACCAATATCGCAAACCATATGTCCTGCAGGCTCATAGATAGGGATTTTTGCACCAATTGCTGCAGCAAGGGATTCTGGGATAACCTCTACTTCCTTTGCACCAGATTTAAGGGCTGCTTCTATAAGGGCACGACGTTCTACATCTGTAACGCAGGAAGGAATACCAATCTTCATTCTGATTGATTTGAACATCTGATGGCGTGGAATAATCTTTTGGATGAAGTATTTAATCATTTTTTCCGTGCTGTCAATGTCGGCAATAACACCATCAGCAAGCGGTCGGATAGCTATAATATTTCCAGGTGTACGGTCAAGCATTCGTTTTGCTTCTGAACCTACGGCAACTGTCTTTTTAGTTCCGCGTTCTACGGCAATTACGGATGGCTCATCTACAACCATACCTTTATCTTTTACATATATGAGGGTATTACAAGTCCCCAGGTCAATACCAATATCGGTAGAAAACTTATCAAAAAATCCCATCAAAATCCTCCCATGATTTTTTGCGATAATATATTATACAACTATTTTCATAAATAATAAACAATTATTTTCTATATTGTGTAAAATTTATTCCGAAAGTTTCTTTACTGCCCCCGCATGATTAGGCTGAATTCGCCTTGCCTGTCGCCATTCTGCCCTTGCTGCTACAAGATTTTCCTGTTTTTCGTATACAAGACCAATTCCATAGTGTGCATCTGCAGAATTATCATTCTTTTCCAGAACTGCATTAAATTCTGTAAGTGCTTTTTCAAGCTCATCGGTGTCTATGTATATGTTTCCAAGCAAAAGACGGCATTTTATTATGATTTCATCATTCGAACTGTTGTCTATAATGCGGAAAAGGTACTGAGTTGCGGCGCTTATTTCTCCGGCCTTGTAATACTGTTCTGCAATTGAAAGTAAAAGTGAATCAGATTCGCGGACAATAAGGGCTTCGGTAAAGGCAGAAATGCTTTCGTAGGTCTGACCAAGTGCTGCATAAGAAAGTCCAAGATATTCAGAAATATCATCAGCCTTGTAGCCGTTCTGCTTGGCCAGGGTCAGATATTTTATTGCAAGATCTGCATAGTAGTAGTTTGTAATTGAGTTTTTGTAAAAATAGGCCTTTCCAAGCATGTACTGAAGCTGAGGTAAAAGCGATTTACTTGCATCGTACATGGCAAGGCGCAGGTTGTTTATGCATTCATCAAGATATTCCTGGGCGCGGTAGTTATCTGTCTGCGAAACTGCAAGATAAAAGCAGGCATAACCGTAATAAGTAAGGGCTGTATTATTATAGGGCTTGTCCTGAAGGAAGACCTTTCCCTGCTCATAAACCATCTGATAGTCATAAGCGGCCCAGTTCTGTTTGATTGTTTTTAAGGTTATGCGGTTTTTGTTCCAGGAATTAAATAAAAATATGGAAAGCCAGACTAAAGCAGCGATAAAGACAAGTATACCTGAAACAATAAGAATGTTTCTTGCAAGGTGATTCTTTCTTTTTGCAAAATTCTCGTTTTCTGCTGCTTTCTTTTTCATTTTTTCAAAATAAAACAAACGGGACAATAAGCCGGGTTCTGTCTGGATTTCTCCAATAACCATCTATCTGAACCTTATGTTACCATAAGGCTCAAGCGGCCTACCCGCAGTATAAGCTCGGAATAACAAACTGCTGCTCGGCCTTGCTCCAAATGAGGTTTACCCGCATTATCTGTTACCAGATAACCGGTGGTCTCTTACACCACCCTTTCACCCTTACCTGTTTCCAGGCGGTTTACTTTCTGCTGCACTATCTGTCGTAATGCCGGGCTATGCAAGAAATTATGCAGCTGCCGGCACACGCCCGGTTCTTATCCGGCATTTTTTCCGAAGGAGCCCGGACTTTCTCTCATAAATTTATCTTTTCATCAGGATAAACTTACGCGGTTATATCCCGTTTGTTTAAGAAATTAATCTTCTTCGTCTTCAGAAGAATCTTCTTCCTCTTCGTCGGCGCCTTCTTCGTCATCTTCGTCTTCGTCAAGACCTTCTTCGTCTTCATCGCGCTCGATTTCGCTGTCTTCGTCCTCGTAAAGACCTTCTTCTCTTTCTTCTTCGTCAAGACCTTCTACATCTGAATCATCATCGCTAAGGTCTGCAAGGCTTCCTGCCTGATCAAAGCTAAAGTCGTAAACTTCTTCTTCGCTTGTTTCTTCGTAGAAAAGAATGCGGCTGCAGTATGGACAGAAGTTGATGTTTTCACCTTCGCGTACAGTATTTGCAAACTGTGCAGGAAGAATCATATGACATCCGGTACATACACCGTTCTTTACGGCTACAATACCTTCTGAATTTCTCTGAATGATACGCTGGAACTTAAACAATATTTCCTGATCAAGGTCCGGAGTGATTTTGTCTTCGCTTCTCTTAAGGCTGTTAAGCTCCTTGTTGTAGCTGTCCAGCTCTTTGTTGAGGGAATCCTTAGAGGTTGCAAGATCTTTTTCCTGAGCATTAATCATATCCTCATTAATCTTGAGGGTTTCTTTAATGTCTTCAAGAAGCTTTTCCTGCTTCTGCATATCGCGGCGAACTTCGTTTTCTTTTTCAGTTGCATCTTTAATCTGCTTTTCGAGAGCTTCGTATTCACGGTGAGTCTGGATATTATCCATTCCCTTTTCACCGTTTTCGCGTGACTTTTCTGCTTCTTCGAGCTCGAGCTTGAGTCTAAGTACATCAGATTTTACTGTTTCGTATTCGTTATTCTTTTCGATATACTCTTTCTTCATTCGTGCAAGAAGCTCTTCCTGTGAGCCAAGCTGCTTTGGTGCTTCTTCGATTTTCTTTTCCAGATCGTACTTTTTAACAAGAATTGTCTGCAATTTCTTTAATTTTTCAAAGATGTCTGTTGTAGCCATTAGGATTCCTCTATTAAAATATCATAAAATTATATAAAAAATTTATTTTTTAGTCTATATATTCGTCATTGCAAGGTTGTGGATTGCTTCGCTGCGCTCGCAATGACTGGAGGGTTGCCTTTTTACTCCATATAGTCCCTAAGTCCGTTGGCGCGGCGCGGGTGGCGGAGTCTTCGCAGGGCTTTTGCTTCAATCTGACGGATACGTTCACGAGTTACATCAAAGTAAAGTCCAACCTCTTCGAGTGTAAGTGAATAACCGTCTTCAAGACCAAAGCGCATCTTAAGAACCTCCTGTTCACGCGGTGGAAGGGTTCCCAAAACTGTGCGCAGCTGCTCCTGGAGCAAGGTAAAGGCAGTCTGTGCAGCCGGATTTTCTACTTCCTTGTCTTCGATAAAGTCTCCGAGCAAAGAATCTTCTTCTTCTCCAATTGGTGTATCCAGAGAAATAGGCTCTCTTGCTACACTCTTTACCTGTTTTACACGGCTGAGCGGCCATCCAAGCTGCTGTGCAATTTCGTCGTCTGTCGGTTCGCGGCCAAGCTTTTGCATGAGCTGACGGCTTTCGCGTACAACCTTGTTTATCTGTTCAATCATATGAACAGGTACACGGATTGTACGTGCCTGGTCAGAAATAGAACGTGTAATAGCCTGACGAATCCACCAGGTTGCGTAGGTAGAAAACTTAAAGCCCTTGCGGTATTCAAACTTTTCTACAGCCTTTATAAGACCAATGTTTCCTTCCTGAACCAGATCAAAGAAGTGAAGTCCACGGTTTGTATATTTTTTTGCAATAGAAACAACAAGACGAAGGTTGGCATTGATGAGCTTGTTCTTTGCCTTTTCCATCATCAGGCGGCCGTTTTCAATTTCCTGAGCCATTTTGATGATTTCTTCTACGTTGTTTTCATAATCGTATTCGAGTCTGTGAAGCTTGCGGTCAATTTTCTGAATCTGAGTGTAAATCTGACGGATTTCGTCGGCACTCATGTTCAGTTCCTCTTCAAGCTTTACAGCCTGTGAGCGGATAGAAATCTTTTTACCAAGGCGGCGCAGTTCAGAAGTATTGTTAATGCGAAGCTCGCGCATCTTCTTTTCCTGCTTCTGATGGTATTCTTCGATTTTTATTGTTGCTTCACGATATTTCTGTGTAAACTTGTCCAGCTCTTCTGTCTGAATGTCAATTTTGCGCAGCTCAGGAATAATCTTTTTGCGGAGTGCAATGAGCTGTTCGTTTTCGAAGATTGAGCTTGACTGTTCTGATTCAAAAAGCTGCTTTTTAAGGGCAATGTACTGCTTCATTTCGGCAAGAACCGGCTTAATGTGTTCACCGTAGGCACTCTTAAGACGGCGCTTGTCTGCCATTTCTTCGTTGAGCTCCTTGCGGGTTTTTCCAGGCTCGTGCAAATCAATGCGTGTAAAGGCCTTTTGTGCAATAGCAAAGAATTCCGGAATCATAATACCGGAGCCCTTAATTACTTCCTTTATGATATTGTTTCCGTCTTCCATCTGCTTTGAAAGCTCAACCTCCTGTTCTGCAGTAAGAAGGTTTTCTTTACCAATTTCGCGCAGGTAAAGGCGGATAGGATCATCAACACTGGAATCCTTGTCGCTGTTTACAAGGCGAGACTTAGAGCTTTCGAGCTTTTCAAGGTTTTCAATGTCTTTTATTTCGTCATTTGTACCGATATCATCGTCATCATCGTCCTGTTCGAGCATGATGTCGTCTTCGTCGTCTTCAACGTCAACTTCGCTGTCCTGAGGGCCTGTAAGATCAATATCGGGTTCGTCATCTTCGGTTATATTGTCCGGTTCGATGAGCTGAATATTTTTTTCGCTTAAGTATTTAAGTACGTTTTCCATTTCGGGAGAATTAACAAAATCCTGTCCCAGAATATCTGTTGCCTCATCCCATGTTACAAAAGGTTTGTCTTTTGCAAAATCCAGAAGTTTTTTAACAGCAGTATTATTGCTTATTTCTTCCATAAGATTTTTCACCTACTTTGATAATAATTGAGCCTGTTTATCAAGCTCCATTTTTTGAGTAAGAAGACTATTGAGCTGGTTTTTGTCGTCATCGGTAACAATAACGAAATTTTGTATGCGCTTAATCAACAATTCACGTTGTTCTTCGATTTTATTCTTTTTAATGAATTTTATAGTATCCCTTATATAGGTACTGCATTCCTCTTTTTTATAAACACCGGATGATAAGGCATCTGTTATGGACTGAACAAAGCCAGTGCCATTACAACTTTCGATAATGTTAGGTATGGTCAACACTCCCTTCTGATAGCATTCTTCATATATTCTGAATAACCTTCTGGCATCGGGATTCTTAAAATCGTCTTCGGAAATACTGGAACGTAATGTCTGGAATTGATCTAGATCGGCGGTTACAGCAATTAAACCTCTAAGCTCTGCGTCCTTGGTTATCTGCTGTGTACTTTCAACATTATTACTCTGCCGGATAGTTATACGTTCACGGGCTTGATTACGATTTAAAAAGTCCCTTTTTACAGCCTCCGGATTCAGATTAAAGACTTGAGACAATTGCTCAAGGCTTGACTCCTTTTGAATGTCAGACTGCAATGCATCTACATAGGCAAAAAACTCGAGTGCAGCCTTGGTTTTACCCTCAGGCGTGTCAACAGGGTATTTTTTCCCTACTTTATTCAAAAGATAGTCGCTATCTAATATAGCACTGTTTACCTGTGCCGTCAAGTTATTTTTACCATATTTGAGCATAATTTCTGCAGGGTCTTTTCCACCCTGAAGCTGTATAACTTTAACGGTAAGACTGTTTTCGCGGCAAAGCTTTATGGCCTTCCAGGTTGCTTCCTGCCCCGCTCCGTCCGAATCAAAAGAAAGATAAACAGTTCCTTCGGCAACAAAGCCCGAAATCATTTTTATGTGGTCCTGGGTAAGTGCCGTACCAAGTGTTGCTACTGCATAATCCAGTCCGCACTGGTGATAAGCAATTACATCCATGTTGCCTTCGCAAAAGATGATTGACTTTTTTTCGCGGATTGAGTTCTTGGCAAAGCTAAAGCCAAAAAGGGTTTCGCGCTTTTTAAACTGAGGAAGATCGCCTGAATTAAGGTATTTGCGCTGAGATTCATCTGCCGGAGGAATAACGCGTCCGCCAAAGGCTACTACCTGTCCCTTGCGGTTAAAGATTGGAAACATAAGGCGGTCTGAAAAAAATGAAAAGTCCGGATATTTCTGGCTGAAAAGACCTGATTTTGCAAGCAGCTCCTTAGAATAATTTTTACCAATCAGGAATTTATAAAGCCATTTGCGGTCAGCAGGAGCATAGCCAAGCTTAAACTTCTGAATTGTTTCTGTTGTAAGGCCGCGTGCAGTTATATAGTCCAGTGCCTTTTTGCCCTGTGGAGTTTCCATCAAAAAGTAATGAAAGGTAGAAGCCAGGCGCTCGTAAAGCTCTATGTTTTTTTCTATTGTGTCGTCGCGCTTGTAGTCAGAAGGAGCTCCACCATCCTTATATTTGATTGGAATGCCGTTTTTTTTGGCCAACAGCTCAATTGCTTCTACATAACCGACCTTTTCCATTTCCATTACAAACTTTATTACGTCACCCGAAACATTACAGCCAAAGCAGTGATAGAATTTTTTGTCGGAATCTACATGAAAGGATGGTGTTTTTTCTCCGTGAAAAGGACAGCAGCCCCAGTAATCAATTGGACCACGGGACTTGAGCGTAGTATAGTCGCCAATTACGGAAACTATGTCCACGGTATTGTGAATTGCGTCTATTGTTTCAGGAGAAATGAAGCCTGCCATATTACCCTTTATTCTCCCCGCTCCTAATTCTTAGTGCTTAAGTTGTGACTTGCCTTGTGTTCATCAAAGGTTGTTGTAAATACATGCCTTCCTTCGTTAGCATCGGCAACCTGGAAAAAGTAATAATTTGTCTTTGGAGGATTTGCTGCAGCCTTTAAGGCAACCATTCCGGGATTAGAAATTGGACCCGGAGTAAGTCCTGCCCATTTATAAGTGTTGTACGGGCTGTCTATTTTTGTATCCTCAAGAAGCACGCGCTCGGGATGCGGACGATTTTCAATTTCGGTAAGGATGTAAACGATTGTTGCACACGAATACAAACCAATATTCTGGCGCAGACGGTTTGTAAATACACTTGCAATAAGAGGTGCTTCGTCTTCTACACGGTATTCGCGCTCTACAATTGAAGCAAGAATAACTGTTTCGTACATTTTCTGAGGTTCAAGCTCCATAAAGCCAGGGATTTCCTGAACCTTTGTAAAAAAGTTGTCTATCATAAGAACGACAACCTCTCGGGCTGTCATTCCGGCTGTTAAAAAGTAAGTATCCGGGAACAAAAAGCCTTCTGCACTTTCGCCTGTGATGTTATAGGACTGCAAAAGCTTTGGGTCATAGCATTCAGCTTTAAATTCATCTACCAGACAGATTCCTGCATCCTGGAGTATTTCTGCAGTCTGTGTAATTGTTTTTCCTTCCGGAATTGAAACACGAATGTATTCCTGCTGGCCCGAAGAAAGCTCGTTTATAAGCTGTGCATAATTCATGCCGGCATGCAGATGATATATTCCGCTTTTGAGTACTATTGGGTCAGAAACAGGGTCTTTTGAAAAGAATATTTTTAAAAGGACAGGCTTTCTTACAAAGTAATAAAAGAAGGTTTCGTTTTTGATAAGTCCTTCTTCCTGTAATTTTCCTGCAATTTTACGTACAGAGTCTCCGTTTGCAACTTCAAACCTTATTGAATTATCATCTTGAGCAACGGGAGTAATTTGAGAATAGCAGTAGATTCCTGCGCCCAATATTGCAAGAATAATAAGCAACAGAATACTAAGAAAGATTTTTCCCTTCGTTTTCATGAGTAAAATTTTTTAACCTCATCTAAGGATAACGATTTATAGACCGAATCTTCAAGTGCCTTGCAGAATAATTCCAGTCCCGGTGGAAGGTTTTCTTCGTTGTCGCGCAAAAAACGTGCAAGGGCTGCGACCTCTGTTGAGTTAAAATTATAAGATAAGGTGAACTGCTTCTGGGGAGCCTGTGGCATTGGAATCATAACTGTATTTCCATATCCTCTTTTGCAAGCTGAATGTTTATATCTTCATGAGCAATGTACTGAGCGTACCATCTTGCTGCCTGAAGAATTGAATAAAGCTTTTTATCGTCATAGGTTGGTTCATGATGGAAAAGATATACGTTTTTAATACCCCAGTGAACTGCAAAATCTACTGCATAACAAAAGGCTGAATGACCCCAGTTCTGCTTGCGGTAAGCTTCTTCGGCAGTGTACTGAGAATCTATTACAATGCAGTCGGCATCCTTGAATACGCGTTCCATAATCGGTGAGCTGTCAAAATCCTTGGACTTGAGCTCTACGTCGGTTGCAAAAACAAACTTTTTACCGTTTTCTATAACTGCATAGCTATAGGAGGTTCCCGGATGTGACATTGGACAGCATACAATCTGTGTGTCACCTATATTTATAGGACTTCCCGGCATAAGGGTCATAAAGTTCATTTTTTTAGTGAGAGCTGCAAAAGGAACCGGATAATACGGCTGATTCATCTGTTCTTCGAGTATTTTCTTTATGTCCTGCTGTGGAGAATAGATGTTGAATTCACTTTCGGGGTCGTAGGCTGCATCAAAAAAAGGAAAGCCCTGAATGTGATCCCAGTGAAAATGTGTAAAAAAGAAATTGTATTTTTTGTCTTTTGGAAGGGTTCCTGATTTGCCAAAAAGTCTTAAGCCGGTGCCTGCATCAAAAACAAGCTCGTTTCCTGCTGATTTTACTTCTACACAGGTTGTGTTACCACCGGCGGTTCCAAAAATCCAGGATGGCAGAGAGGCTACAAAACGTGCACGCGCTTCTTCATCCTTGATGTCATCGGCAGTGACTCTCTGAACAGCGGCCATTATTTTTGATTGAACCTGTTGAGGTGTAAGCGGTGTCGGTAAAGAACCTCGCACCCCCCAGAAATGGATAAGCACTTTTCCCCTCTTAATTCTTTTTTATTAGTCTTATTATTTTAAGTGATAGAATGGGATTTGTCAAACTAGAAATCTATCACTGTAAATAAAAAAAGACCTGGTAAAAACCAAGTCTTTGTCATGGGGAGTAGAGGACTCGAACCTCTGGAGGTGTGAACCGAGGGATTTACAGTCCCTTGCAATTGCCGCTATGCGAACTCCCCAGAAAGCTGCTTGTAGGATTTGGACCCACGACCCCGAGATTACAAATCACGTGCTCTACCAGCTGAGCTAAAGCAGCAAATGTTGTTATACAATAATGAATATATACGGTTTAGTCAAGTATATGCAGGGCATTTTAATAAAAAATCCTGTCACTCCCGTAGGAAATACATTCGGCCAGCTGAAGAAACCTGTCCGAACGTATTTTCTACTCCGTGCCAGGATTTTCAGTTTAATCTTTGAGTATACTTTCAAAGAACGGTATATATTCATTTTTGATAACATTACGCCAGAGGTACTTGGAGTGGACGTGGGTGGCGGCTTTTTGGATCATTTCTTCTATGAGGGCGGGCTTGTAGAGTTTTATTGAGATCACTTCACTTAGCTTGGCTATCAAGTTTTCCGGGGTGTTGTTGCGGTAAAGGAAGCCGGTTTCGTAATCCAGGATTTTGTTCAGGCCGCCGGTGGCGTTGGCAACAGGAAGAGTTCCGTATATCTGGGAGATAAAGTCTTCCAGGCCGCAGGGTTCGAAAAAGCTTGGAAGGATTATAAAGTCACCAATTGCATTTACGAGGCGGGCACTTTCTCGGTTGTAGCCGTTTAGGAATATTACCTTGCCGTTAAAACGCTGGGAAAGCTCAATAAGCTGCTGTTCAAGCTTAATTTCGCCCTGCCCTGCAATTACAAATTTTACTGTTTCATAATTGTTTAAGATTGCCGGAATTGCATTTATGAGAACGGAAATACCCTTCTGGTTTGTAATGCGTCCGTGGTAGGTAATAAAAATCTGCTTGTCCTTTTCCTGAGGACGCACATTTATGCAGCCATAGGTTTTTACACCGGGAATCTGCATGTACTGAACGTCGGTTACACAGTAATCGCGGCATTTGAATTTGCCTTCAAGATCGCCGGTTTCGGGATTAAACTCATAAGGCAAAAGCGATTCGTTTTTGTCTGCAGGATTATAGCGGTCAAAGTCAATTCCGTTGGTAATTCCCTTAATATTTGTATAACGCTTAAAGAAAATCGGCGAAAGTCCTTCTGTTACGTCAATATTAAACGGATCTATGAGCTCCTTGGCATAATATTCGGAAACGGTGGTAATATGAGCGCCTGCATTAGAAGCAAGCAGAAATGGTTCAACCTTAAAATCATTCAAGGCACCACCAAGCTCTGCTTCTGGCAAACCTGTATACCAGGCAGCCTCTCCAATGCTCGAAAAATTATGATGATAGGCAGGGCCTGCATTATGAATTGTTACAACTGTTGCTGTTTTTTCGTAAGCAGGGTCTTTAGCCGCAAAGCAAGGCACCAGAGCAGTTGAAGCATCCTGGCAGTGTATAATATCAGGAATATCCTTTTTTTCTATGCATGAAGAATAGGCGCATACAGCCTTGGAAAAAAGTGAATCCATAAAAAGCGTGTCTTTATGGCCAAAGCCCTTTATAAAATCAGGATTTTTTTCCTGTTCATTTGCAGTATAGGTGTAAACCCCTTCTTTTTCTGCAAAGGAAGGATGATTTATAAATACAACATTAAAGTTTCCCTGGGTGCAGACTGCAGTGCTGTAGGTTACGGCTTCTGTTTTTCCGCAGTGATTTATCTGAACAGGCTTGCCCGAATAATCCTTTACATCCTTAATCAGATCAAAGGAGGTGCATTTATAAATGGGAATAAATAGTGTTACCTCGTGTTTTAAAAGAGCAAGCTCCTTACACAAAGAAAAGCTTACGTTTTTTACACCACCGGCTTCTGCAATTCCGGCACATTCCATGCTGACAATCCAAAGCTTCATAGACTATAAATCTCCCGAAAAACTGTAGTTTGTAAGGGCCAGAATATTGATGTCAAAATCAGGATATTCCTTGTATAGAGCAATTGAATTGGTAAGCTCTGTAATTGTTAAGCTTTCCGGCATAAAGGCTTCGTTGGAAAGGAACTTTGAAAGATAAAGCTCGCTGGCTCTTTGTGCAAGATAAGCTGCAACTCCGTCAAGATATTCATTTAAATCTTCCTGAGAAGAGATTTTATTTTCTTGCATGAGGTCAGCAATCAATTCAGGCAGATACGACAGCGAAATCTGAAAGGTAAAGGAATATTCACTTCCCTGCCATCTTTTTTCTGTGATTGTCTTTGTGCAGTTATAGGGTTTATTTTCAAATTTTATAATGCTCGCATTTGAAGGAATGAGGAATTCTTTGTGCCACGAAAAGCTTCCCGGAATAATTATATCCTTGTCTATTCCGCCTGTTTTTGATTCTACTACACCGATGTAGCCGGGCTTTACCTTTATCTGAGTCCAGCCTACAAAAAATACAAAGCCCGCAAAAATCAAAAGTATTATAAAGCAAATAAAATTCTTCATAGTTTGTAAATACCTAAAAAATATAGTATATTATAACATATAGGAAGTTTATGACTCAAGACGAACAGAAACAAAAGAATGCGAAAAAAAAATATAAATTCCCTTTTGTTTTCTTAAGCAGACTTACAAGAAACGCTGCCTTTGTGCTTTTTTTAATCTGTATTTTTCTGTTTTTGCTTTATATGATTGGAAACTATCAGTCTTTTGTTGATCAGACCCAGCTGCTCATACTTTCTATACTGTCCTTTTGTGCCATAGTTTTATGTATTATGACGGTTTTGTCCTTTTTGCAGGAGGCAGTTTTCCTTTTTATACAAAAGAAAAAGACCGGTACGATTTTTTCCATGCTGTTTTTTCTTTTTATGCTTGTGCTGGGAGTATTTTTTATTGTTTTTGCTTCGGTTATCAGGCGACTTTCGCTTGGAATATAGACCTTGGGTCCGGGATTTTACATGAAAATTAAGATAAACCCATTGTTAAAAGAATTTGCTTCTCATTTTGAAAAGGCCGGCTTTAAGGTATATCTTGTTGGCGGAGCTGTGCGCGATATTTTTCTGCACAAAAAGCCCAATGATTTTGATGCTGCAACCAACGCTACTCCTCAGGATGTAATGAAGCTTTTTAAAACCGTAATTCCTACTGGCTTTGAGCATGGCACTGTTACTGTACATTTTAAGGGAGAAGAAATTGAGGTTACAACCTTCAGAACCGAAAGCGGTTATTCTGATGGACGACACCCCGACAGCATAAACTACGCCGCCACTATTGAAGAAGACCTTGCCAGACGCGATTTTACCATAAATGCAATTGCCGCAGATTTAAAAGACGGTACTATTGTTGACCCTTATAACGGCAGACGCGACATTAAGAAAAAAATAATCCGTACTGTTGGCAATGCTCATGAACGCTTTATGGAGGACGGACTAAGACCTGTGCGATGCCTAAGGTTTGCCTGTAAGCTTGGTTTTAGTATAGAAAAGTATACATATTCAGAAATTTTCAACAAAGAAATTCTTGATAAGGTTGCATCAATATCGATTGAACGCTTCCGCGATGAGTTTGAAAAAATGCTTGCTTCTGATAAGCCTTCGGTTGCACTGCAGCTGATGGAAGAAACAGGAATTACAAATATTTTTATTCCAGAGCTTTTAAAAGGACGCCTTTGCATTCAAAGTGATTACAGGGGCTTTCACGATTTTGATGTGCTTAATCATCTTTACTATGCGTGTGACGGTGCGCCCTCCTCTAAGCTTAATGTAAGGCTTGCTGCCCTTTTTCATGACATAGGAAAACCGGACGCAAAAAAGACTATAAACGATACGATTACCTTTTATAATCACGAAAGAATTGGCGCCGAGCTTACTCAGCAGATTTTAACCAGGCTTAAGTTTCCTAATGCTGTAGTTGATAACGTGTGCCATTTAATAAGGGAACACATGTTTAATTATGAACCCAACTGGACTGTGGCAGCAGTACGCCGTTTTATAATCCGAGTTGGAAAAGAAAACCTTGACGATTTATATGATTTGCGTGTAGCAGACATTTACGGCATGCATAATCAGAAGGTAGACTTTAGATTCAGTGAACCGATTGCGCGCCTTATTGAATTAAAAAACAGGATTGCCACAGAGCTTGAAAAGAACAATGCACTGTCGCTCAAGGATCTTGCAATAAACGGAAATGATTTAATAGCCGCCGGCTTTGAAAAAGGTAAAAAGCTTGGGCTCATTTTAAATCATCTGCTTGATTGCGTTATAGAAGACCCGGAGATGAATACAAAAGAAAAACTGCTTGAAGTGGCTGCGTCATTGCGAGCGTAGCGCGGCAATCCATGTACTTAAATGGATTCTAATATGTGGATTGCCACGTCGCTACGCTCCTCGCAATGACGTTATATACACATATTCATTACACTTCTAACTTCCTCGAGCGTTTTAATACCAATTTCGCGGGCGCGGGCGGCACCATCAAGCAATACTTTGCGGATATATTCAGGGTCGGCTTCCAGGCGTTTTCTTTCTTCGCGCAATGGACGGAGCTTTTCGTTCAAGGCTTCGGTAAGGTTGGCTTTAAGTGCACCACCACCGCCGTCACCAATGCGGGCTGCAATTGCAGCAGGTTCTTCACCTGTACAAAGGCTTATGAGCATAAGAAGGTTTGCAACTTCAGGGCGGTTTACAGGATCATAAGTAATGTTGCGATCCTGATCTGTCTTTGCCTTTTTAATGAGTGCTGCAGTCTCATCCTCTGTTGCACTGAGCATAATTGCATTACCGCGGCTCTTAGACATTTTCTGGCTTCCGTCAAGACCAAGAATCATTGGTGTTTTACTAAGCAGGGCCTGTGGCTCAGGGAATACAGGTTCCTTACCCATATCGGTACAGAACTTTTTGTTAAAGCGGCTTGCAATTGTACGGGTCATTTCAAGGTGTGGAAGCTGGTCCTTACCTACAGGAACAATGTTTCCCTTGCAGAAAAGAATATCACAGGCCTGATGAACAGGATATGTATACATTCCGGCATTTACATTTTTAAGACCGGCACTTTCAATTTCTTCCTTTACAGTCGGGTTGCGTGACAGCTCTGCGTTTGAAACAAGAGTCAGGAACGGAATCATAAGCTGGTTACATTCCGGAACATAGCTGTGAGGATAGATTATTACATCCTGCTTATCCGGATTAATTCCTGCAGCAAGATAATCAATTACAAGCTGTTTTGTGTTCTGGCTTATTTTATCAAAGGCATCATGATCAGTAAGAACCTGATAGTCTGCAATAAGAATCATTGTCGGAACGCCCATATTTGCAAGGCGTACACGATTCTGAAGCGAACCAAAATAATGACCTATGTGCAAAAGTCCTGTAGGACGGTCACCTGTCAAAACACGATACTTTTTTGGATTCTTAGTAAGATCTTCTTCAATCTTGCGGCTACGTTCAAGTGCAGCCTCAAAGCTTTTGTTTATGTCAGTATATTGAATTTCATCACTCATTTTTTTTCCTCAAATAATAATTTTCTAGCATATTATCATAAAATAAATTATAATAAAAGACAATGAATGCAATTGAAGTTTTTGAAGATTGGTTAGACGATTACCTTAATTTTGAAAACAATCCTAAAAAAGATATTTTCTGGCTCGATACCATAGATTTTCTGTGCAAGA
>JAFZYR010000037.1 GCA_017616165.1 Treponema sp. | reverse complement strand
AAAGAACTGGGATAAGTACGACGCCATTCTCGCCTTTGCTGAATGGGGACTAACCCGTGCCGATATTGGAAAGGACATAGACGACGAAGTTTTCGGCCTGATTGAAGCTACCGGTTTTAAGATGCTTTGCGGCGAACCTCTGCTCCTGCGAAATCTTGTAAAGCTTGGTTATTACGATGAAGAAATTGTCCGAAACGAAATTGATGCACAGCTTGCGCTTATTCAGGAAGATGGAGGTTTCCGCTGCATCAGCACAAACAAAAAAATCAATGATCCTAAAAAGCCACACAAAAGCTGCATAAAATATACAATTGAATTTCTTATGCTTGTTGCCGAGCTTCATCTTCAGGGAATCAAAACCGAATGCGAAGAAGCGCTTGTTCACTATTTTACAAAGCGTAACATTTTCTACCGTACCGACGACATGAAAACTCCAGTTTTCGATGTAATGCTCGGAACCTTCTACACTCCAGACCCAATTAAAATCGGCGCGCAGAATATTGTTTATGCACTCAAGGCACTTGGCTGTCCTCTCGATTCCGAAGCTATGAAAGAAGGCATCAGAGTTTTGAATCAGCATAGGCTTGAAAACGGCAGATACATTTTGACAGATTCAAAAAGCGTTCCTGCATTTAAAGTTGGCGATATAGGGGTAGAAAACAAATGGATTACACTTTATGCTTATATGACGATAAATGATGAAAGATTTTAGTAAGGCAGTAAATTTATTTTCTCTGAAGGATCATGTTTTTC
Source organism: Treponema sp. (assembly GCA_017616165.1). Taxonomy (GTDB): domain Bacteria; phylum Spirochaetota; class Spirochaetia; order Treponematales; family Treponemataceae; genus Treponema_D. The sequence goes on along the minus strand of JAFZYR010000037.1, from coordinate 48,664 downwards.
ACGAAGTTGAAGGTCACGAAGGCGGACGCAATCAGATTATTGTTTGCAGTAAGAATGATGAAAAAAAGTTTGTGCTTCGGGTTTCTTCAACTGGTGACAGAACTGAAAAGGACTATCTTGCAGAAACTGAGTTTGTTCATTATCTGGCGGAAAACGGTGCGCCTGTTGCTGATGTAATTCCGAGTGTGAACGGTAAGCTTGTTGAAGTTGTTGATGATGGCGAGGCCCAGGTTTTCATTTCGCTTTTTGAATATGCAAAAGGAATGCTTTTGTGTGACAACGGTTATCGTTACCGCGAAGGCGCGCCGCTTAAAGAGTATTTTTACAACACAGGAAAAACTCTCGGCAAAATTCATGAACTCTCAAAACACTTCGACCCAACCGCAGACCATCGTCGTCCAGACTATTTTGATAAATACAACATGGAATACATCACCTGCCTGATTCCAGACACTTATTCAGATTTGAAAAATGCAATTGCCGCCCGCCTCGAGAAGTTTCATAAACTACCGAACGATAGTCAAAACTACGGTCTCGTTCACTTCGACTACAGCGACGGCAACTATCACATAGACATGACAAACGGAAACATCACAGTTTTTGATTTTGATAACTGCATGTACTGCTGGTACATGTTCGACCTTGCAAATCTTTATCTTCATGGCGAAGGCTGGTTCCGCTACGAAAGCGACTCCGCAAAACAAGCAGCCGGCATGCAGAATTACTTCAACACAATCCTCCAAGGCTATAAATCAGAAACCACAATTTCCGAAGACCTCCTGAATCAACTCCCACTCTTTATAGATATGGTCTTAATCGAAAACATCATCGACGAGTTTGAATGTGCCGTCCGCGAAGGTGAAGAACTCGACTACGAAGATATTGAAGCAGCCGCAAATCATCTGATAAACTAATAGATAGTTATGGCAATTGAATATCGCAAACTTACAGAAAATGACCTCACCACTTTTATCGAAATCAGAATAGGACAGCTTCGCGAAGAAGGTGCAAAAGAAGATATTGATTTACGGCCAAATCTTATGGATTATTACAAACGCCATATGGCAGACGGAACTTTTGTTTCCTGGCTCGCGGTAGACTCTGATAACGGAAAAATCGTCGGCACAAGCGGAATGTCTTTTGTCGAAAAGCCGCCGTATTTCAGCTGTCCGAGTGGCCGCATTGGTCTTCTTTCAAGCATGTTTACAGATAAGAAATACCGCCGCATGGGAATTGCCCGCGAGCTTCTGACCCGTGTTGTAAACGAGGCAAAAGCTTACGGCTGCGGCTGTGTTCAAATTACAGCATCCGACATGGGCGTGCTTTTATACACAAGCTTTGGCTTTGTGAAAAACGGCAACTTTATGCAATATACTATAAGCTAAGTTCAAAATACGACTTCACTGCATCTTACCCCCTCCAAATTGCATCTTACCGAAATTCATATTGTTGAATTTCATATCTCTGTTATACTCCAGATATCTTTTAATCAACGAGAGGTGTATATGAAAAAATCACTTTTATTCGGATTTATCCTTCTGGCAAATATCTTTTTATTTACGGGCTGTGATTATAACGCAGAAATGTCATCATTAAAAACACTCAGAAAAATTCACAATGGTGTTTTTTATATTGAGTATGAAGGAGACTATAGGTTTGATGAATATATAAAAGCAGGCGGCGGAAAAACAAATGATGAGATGGCAGACTTTATCGAAAGCGATCTTAGAAACGGAAAATGGAGTGGAACAGGCGCCGGGAAAAAAATCAGCGTAAAAATCACTACGCCTGAATTTGGCTGCAGTTCCATCGCCGCAAATAATACAGACGGCGGACAGATTTTTGGGCGTAATTTTGACTGGAATGATTGTGCCATTATGATTATTCACACAAAACCAAATGGCGGTTATGAATCAATTTCAACAAGCTGTCTTGAGTTTCTGGGATTAAGACGGAACTGGAATCCTGTTAATAACTTTTCTAAGGATATCATTGCGCTTGCTTCAATTTATGTTCCGCTTGACGGTATAAACGAAAAGGGACTTTACATTGCAGATCTTATGGCAGGGGATGAGGAACAGACTGCGCAAAATACAAGCAAGCCCGATGTGACCACTACAGCAGCAATCCGTTTAGTTCTTGATAAGGCGGCAACGGTTGATGAAGCAATCAAGCTTCTGGAAGGTGTAGATATGTATTCTGTAATTGGCAGTGCTCATCATTTTGCAATTGCAGATGCAAAGGGAAAATCAGTTGTTGTTGAATATGTAAACAACAAAATGTATGTAACTGACACAAAGGTTCTTACAAATCACTATACTGCTGAAAGTCCAAAAAAAGATGAAGGTTCAAATCCGGATAGAGAAAACTCCAGAGAACGTTTTGCAAAGCTTCTTGATGCCGGTGAAAAATCATCCTGGGTAATGAATGCCGAGGATGTGCGAAATGCAATGGAAAATGTAAGTGCCCAAAATTATTCGACTGATGATATAACTGCCTGGAGCGTTATTTTTGAGCCTGAAAAACGAAAGCTTACTTATTACTTTAGGGGTGACTTTGAAAAGCCATTTGTGTTAGAATTCTAAAATATGAAGATTACTATTTTAGATAAAGCACCCGAAGAAGAAGACGAAATCATTATCAAGTGCCAGAGCCTTGACGATGATATTCGTCTTTTGATTGAGCGAATAAAAAATCACAGGCAGAAAATCAGCTTTCAAAAGGATTCAAAAATTGTTTTTGCAGAGCTTACGGATATTCTTTATTTTGAATCTGTAGACGATAAAGTTTTTGCCTACACAACTGACGAAGTGCTTGAAACAAAGCTCAAGCTGTATCAGCTGGAACAAGACTTTTTGCCACAGGATTTTCTGCGGGTAAATAAAGCGGTGATTATGAATCTGAACAAGGTTGAAAGTCTTTCGCCTGCTTTTGGCGGACGCTTTGAAGCTGTTCTTAAAAACGGCTACAAGGTGATTATTTCACGAAATTATGTTCCTGCATTAAAGAAGAAGCTGGGACTTTAAAACAATAAAATATCATGAATCAATAAACCGAGGAATAATTATGAAAGAAAAAATTAATATAATGCTTATGATTTTTACACGCGTTGTAACGGCTATTTTTTTGATTGCTTCAATTTATATTACTTACTTTTTTGGAAGCACACGAGTTTTTGGTAGTAGTGATATATGGGCCATTATGTTCATTGGACTTGTATCTGCTGTATGTTATATACCTTTCCTTCTTGAAATAAATTATTCAAAAATCCTGATGGTAATTTTGCAGATTGTTTATTTTTTGATTATCAATGCAGTTACTCTGATAACCGGAGCACGCCGCGGCTGGTTCACTTTTAAAAACCCTGTAAATGCAATAAGCTTTGAAGCCGTCATCATTTGTGTTTATGCAATCGTAATGATAGTCTCTTATCTTATAGATTCCGATTCCGCAAAAAAAATGAACCAGAAGCTTGAAGAAAGGAATATGAAGTAAGAGCTTGCCTTACAACCTAGGCTCAATTTCCCGCTGAATAAAATCCACGCGGTCAAAAATCGTAGGCTTAAAATATGAGGCCACCGCCACAACGACCTTTTTTTCCGGGTTAATGTAAATCACGTTTCCGCTGTTTCCAATGGCGGCGTATATTCCCTTCTTGCGACTGATAATCCACCACATGTAGCCGTAATCCATTCCACGGAAATGCTTGCCTTCAACAGTGCGTGGTTGGGTCATCTCTCGAATCCATTTTGATGATACAATCTGCTGGCCATTGAACTCACCCTTGTTTAAACACAAGAGCCCAATCTTTGCCATATCCTCTGCAGTCATACAAAGCCCATAACCCGGTGTTCCAAGATTCTGCCTGTCACTAAACCACACAGCTTTTTTTGGAGTCTTTTGAATTGTAAACTGCTTGTGTTCCTCTGCAGATTTTGCGATGTAAACTTTATGTGCAGGAATGCCGAGCGGCCCAAACAAATATTTGTTGGCATAGTCTACAGTAATCATACCAGTGGCCTTATAAAGAATGCCTGTCAAAATATGAATGCACACCGATGAATACCTAAACTCATCTGTAAGTCCCTGTCGCCCACCAAGAAAATCAAGCGAGGTATATGTCCAGTTTTCGCTCGCACATACCTTGCTCCATGGGTCCCCCTTGCCTTTGTATGGTGCTCTCATCGTAAGCAGATGCTTAATCGTTACATCGTAAATTGTCTTTTCACCGCGCTTAACTTTATATTCCGGGAAATAATCAAGCACCTTATCATCAATGCTTTTAATCTGTCCCTTATCAATTGCAATGCCGACCAGCAACGCAAATACACTTTTGGTCACAGACATAACATGCGCGCAATCATCAACCTTGTAGTTGTTCCAGCAGTCAGAGTAAACCTTTTCGCCAGCCTTGTACGCAACCAGCTGACAAATGTTAGGCTGTTCAGTTTCAATCAATTCGTGTAGTTCTTGTGTGTTCATAAAAACCTCTTTTGTTGAAGTATTTCAATCAATTTTTAATTAGTCAATATTGATTTTTAAGATTTACAAGCTATAATAAACCCCATAATGACCATAAAATATTTTCCCATCCCGGAACTGGATGCAACCGGCAAAATAAAAACTCTCTTTACAACGACTCAAGACATTGCCTGGAATTTTGAAGACGACAATGCGCGCGAAAATTATATTGCACTTGGCTCACAGCTGGGAATCGCTCTACAAGATATGGTCAAAACAAAACAGCGGCACACAGCCAGAATAAAAATTGTTACACACGAAAATGGTGGCGATGGAATCCTGCGGCTCTTGGATGAAAATGATCCTTACGACGGACTTATCACAAATGAAAAAAATCTGCTCTTGTGCACGGTCGAGGCAGACTGCGTACCGGTTTATTTTTATGATCCGGTAAAAGAAGTGATTGCAATGGTTCACAGCGGCTGGAAGGGAACGGTGCAAAAAATCTCGGAAGTGGCGATTCAAAAAATGTACGACAACTTTTCCTGCAACCCCGCAGACATAAAAGCTGCAATCGGCCCGCACATCTGCAAAGACTGTTACGAAGTAGGGCAGGATGTTTTTGATGAGTTTGCGCAGGCCTTCGCCAAAGAAGAAATGCAAAAAATCTTCACGCAGAAAAATGACGAGAAATATCTTTTGAATCTGCAGGAGGCCGTAAAGCTCACGCTCCTAAAAAACGGCATTCAGGGAAAAAACATTATCCCTACAAGCAGCTGCACCTATCATTCACAAATCGAAGGTCACAGCCTCTGTTCCTACAGGCGGACAAAATCTCCAACTCAACGAATGCTCACTGCTATTATGATGACCTCTGTTGTCAATGACAAATAATTTATTTTCTGTTATCATAATCACATTATGTCAGATATTAAAGAACAGAATAACGCCCCTAGAGCAGAAAATAAAATGGGGTACATGCCACTAGGCAAGCTTTTGATTTCTATGTCGCTGCCTATGATGATTTCTATGTTCGTGCAGTCACTTTATAATATTGTGGACAGTATCTTTGTTGCACGAATTTCGGAGAATGCACTTACTGCAGTTTCCATTGCTTTTCCGGTTCAGAACCTTATGTTTTCGGTCGCACTGGGAACAGCTGTTGGTATTAACTCTTTGCTTTCGCGTCGTCTTGGCGAAAAGAATTTTGAAGAAGTAGACAAGGTTGCAAACAATGGTCTTTTCCTTACAATCTGCGGCTTCATAGTTTTTATGATTGTTGGATTTTTTGTTCCGCGCCCTTATTTTGAAAGTCAGACTGATAATGCAGAAATTATTGAATACGGCGTTACTTACATGCGCATTTGTCTTGTTGCCTGCGCCGGAGTTTTTGGAGCAATTACCTTTGAGCGCCTTTTGATTTCTACAGGAAAGACAGGTCTTTCTATGGTTTCGCAGCTTACCGGTACAGCCTTCAATTTGATTTTTGATCCAATTTTGATTTTTGGTTTGCTCGGCTTTCCTGCTATGGGAATTGCGGGTGCGGCTGTTGCTACGGTTCTTGGTCAGTTTGCGGCCATGACTGTTTCGTTTATTTTGAATGTGCGCAAGAACAAGGAAATTCATATTTCCTTCAAGGGCCTCAAGCCGGAAGGACAGATTATCGGAAAGATTTACGCAGTTGGTGTTCCTTCGATTATCGTAATGTCAATCGGCTCCATCCTCGTTTACTTCCTGAACATTATCCTTGGTTCCTTCTCAACAACAGCAATTGCAGTCTATGGTATTTACTTTAAGCTTCAGAGCTTTGTATTTATGCCTGTGTTTGGCTTGAACAACGGTTCTGTTCCTATTGTTGCCTATAACTACGGAGCCCGTAACCGCAAGCGTATTACCCGAACAATCTTCCTTAGTTGTTTTGCCGCTTGTGCAATTATGCTTGTTGGAGTTCTGATATTTGAATTATTCCCGGCTCAGCTTCTGGCCTTATTTGCCGCTTCTGACGAAATGCTCAGGATTGGTATTCCGGCCCTTCGAATTATTGCCATTCACTTCCCGATTGCTGCCTTCTGTATTATTCTTGGTTCTGTGTTCCAGGCTCTTGGAAAGGGTATTCAGTCGATGGTAATAAGCTTTGTGCGCCAGTTGATTTTCCTTCTTCCTGCTGCCTGGCTTTTATCGCTCACAGGAAAGATTGCCAACATCTGGTGGTCGTTCCTCATTGCCGAAGCTCTTTCACTTGTTGTTTCTCTGATTTTGCTCAAGCCGGTGTATGATAAAGAAATTAAGACAATGAGTAACTAGGAATGTGGTGGTTGAGCGTGTCGAAATCACCACAAAAATGCATTTTTTAATAGTGGTTTCGACAAGCTCAACCACCGCTGTATTTTATGAAGTTATACATATCAGATTTACACTTCTATCACAGCCAGCTCAATACCTCGCTCGACATGCGGGGGTTTGAGTCGGCAGAAGCAATGAACAGCTACATGATTTCTCAGTGGAACTCCAAGGTGCAGAGCGGCGATATTGTTATAGTTGTTGGCGACTTTATTGGCAGCAAAAAGCCTCACGAAGTAAATGCCATCCTGCGCCGCCTGAACGGAAAAATCTGCCTCATAGAAGGCAACCACGACCACGACTGGCTCAACAAGGATGGTGTAGACTTTGACCGTTTTGAATGGATTAAACCCTACGCCGAGCTTGATGATCACGGAAACACAGTAATCTTAAGTCATTACCCGACCTTCTGCTATAACCACCAGCACACAAGAAAATCAGACGGAAGTCCGCGCACTTACATGCTTTACGGCCACGTTCACAACAGCCCTGATGAAAAGCTCGTAAATGAATTTCAGGAAATGACCCGCCACACAGTCGTAACAAATGTAAAAGGAGTTACCGGCCCCATTCCATGCCAGATGATAAACTGTTTTTGTATGTTCAGCGATTACAAGCCGCTTTCGCTTGAAGAATGGATTAAAGTGGATGCTGAGCGTCGAGCTCGTTTATTAGCGCAATAACCTCTTCCCGGATCATAGGAACGTTCGCAATATATTCCTGTCTGTTTGCCTCAATTTCTTCAAAGGTCCAGTGGCGACCGTTTGCAGCCCGCATTCCGGGGCATTCTTTTGCCATGTCATCCCAGCTTTCTTTGTCTTTTACAACCCAGGCCCAGAAGGGGTAGGTACGGCATTGGCTAGGGCGGCCTTCATAAACTGTACAGCCGTTGTCCCAGAAAATGCAGTCATAGTTAGGTTTTTCAAGCAGCGCCAGAACTTGTTTTCCATAGTAGTAGTCGGCCCAGCGGCAATATTTTGCCACAAAATCCTTAACGCTCATATTAAGATGCTGACAAAGCCTGTCTAAATCTGAGCGCGAAAGATAAACAAACCCCGGCGAATGCCCGCAACAAAACGAGCACCGCTGACAGGAGAAGTTTAATCCGTCTTTATAGAAACAAGTGTCCGACATTACTTACTTAACAAATTATTCAAATGCTCAACAAAGGCTGCCGGTTCTTTGAGCTCTACGCCTGCAATGAGCAAAGCCTGGCTCAACAGTACTTCTGAAACATCTGCGATGAGTGCTTCGTCGTCGCTGTCTTTGATTTTGGCGAGGATTGGGTGGTCGCCGTTTACTTCAAGGATTGGCTTGAGTTCCGGACCGGCCTGGCCCATAGCCTTCATCATCTGAATCATCTGGTAGCTCGGGTCGTTTTCGTCAACCACGATACATGAAGGGTTGTTGCCGCTCAAAGTTTTGCTGAGTTTAACTTCCTTTACCTTTTCGCCAAGAGCTTTCTTAATCTTGTCTGTTACAGGCTTGAACTCTTCTTCCTTTTTCTTGGCTTCTTCCTTGTTGTCTACTAAGTCGTCGTCGGCACCGCTGCGGTTTACTGCCTTGAGTTCAAAGTCCTTGTATTTGCCAAAGCCTGGAATTACGATGTCGTCAATGTCGTCATCCATAATCAAAACTTCAAAGCCCTTGTCGGTGTAGGCCTTCAAAAGCGGGTTGGCACGAAGGTTTTTCTCGTCGCTTCCGCTGATATAGAAGATAGCCTTCTGTTCAGGCTTCATTCTTTCTACATATGCGGCAAAGCTTGTGTAGTTGTTCTCTCCGGTACCACTAGCGTCTGTGCTCTTAAAGCGTACGATTTCTGAAATTTCTTCGCGGTTTGCGTAGTCTGAGTACAAGCCTTCCTTCATCGGGCGGTTAAAGGCCTTTACAAACTTGGCCCATTTTTCAATTGCTTTCTTTTCTTCGTCTGTGCGCTTGTCTTCTGCAGTCTTTTTGGCAGCGTCTGCAGCTTCGCCCATCTTCTTAAACTCACCAAGGAGCTTCTTAACAGAAGAAGTTCTGATGTTATCAAGAATGCGGTTCTGCTGTAAGATTTCGCGGCTTACGTTCAATGGCAGGTCTTCGCTGTCGATAATACCACGTACAAAGCGCAGGTAGCTTGGCAAAAGCTCGCGGTCATCATCTGTAATGAATACGCGCTTTACATAAAGCTTTACGCCGCTCTTGTAGTCTGCCTGATACATGTCAAACGGAGCAGTCTGAGGAATGTAGAACAGGGTTGTATATTCCTGAGTTCCTTCTGCGTGTGTGTGAATATAGTCCAAAGGATCCTGTCCGTCGTGTCCGATTGTCTTGTAGAACTCGTTGTAGTCTTCCGGTTTGAGCTCGCTTTTAGGACGCTTCCACAAGGCACTTGCGCTGTTTACCTGGTCAACCTTATTTTCGCTGCCGGTAACGTTTCCCTTGTCGTCGTATTTTTTCTGTTCGTAGTGAAGATAAATAGGGAAGGCAATGTGGTCTGAGTACTTTTTGATTAATTCTTCAATCTTCCAGCGGCTTGCAAATTCCTTGCTGTCGTCGTTCAAATGCATTTCGATTGCAGAACCGGTGAGCTCAGGCTTATCAAAGCCGTATTTTTTAGCTGTGGCGCTGTCTGCGGCAATTTCGTCAATGTCGTATGAGTTGGTTCCGTCACTGCTCCAGTGCCAGATTTTTCCGTCGCCTGCAGCCTTGCGTGTATAAACATCAATCTTTTTGGCAGCCATGAATGCAGAATAAAATCCAACACCAAACTGACCGATTAATGCAGAATCCTTGGCAGCCTCTGTTGTAAGGGCTTCCATAAATGCCTTTGTGCCCGAGCGTGCAATTGTACCAAGGTTGTTTGTCAAATCCTCTTCGTTCATACCAATTCCGGAATCCTGAACTGTAAGAACGCTGTCTTTTTCGTCAAAAGAAATATCAATGCGTGGTTCAAACTTGATTGACTTATAAGCATCATCAGAAACTGTAAGATATTTGAGCTTGTCCAGCGCATCCGAACCGTTAGAAACTATTTCGCGAAGGAAAATATCCTTGTTAGAATAAAGTGAATGAATAATTAATTTAAGAAGCTGATTTACTTCTGTTTGAAATTCATGCTTTGCCATGTGTAGCCTCGATTTTTTATGATAGCTTATCGGGCTTGACCCGCAAGCTTTCTTTAAAAAATAATAATTTTTTAACCAATCGGCAAGTGTTTCTTAAAGATATTTTTGTTCATATTCCTCAATAGGAATAGGCTTGCTGTAATAATAGCCCTGGATAATCTCGCAGCCAAGAGAGCGCAGACGGTCAATCTGGTCACGGCTTTCGGCACCTTCGGCAAGACAGACAAAACCAAGCTCCTTGGCAAGAGAAATTATGTGGCGCAGAACGATGATATCCTCCTGGCGCTCGTTGGAGGCGGTAATTGTATCCACAAAGCTTTTATCAATTTTGAGGGTATCTATTGGCATTTGAGTCAAAAGCGAAAGTGAAGAATAGCCGGTTCCAAAATCGTCCATGGAAATTTTAAAGCCACGGCTTCGCAGCTCCTGCAAAACAGAAAGCATATGGTCCATGTTGTCGTAGGTTGCACTTTCGGTAAGCTCAAAATCTATAAGGTGATGGTCTACACCGTAGGAATCTACAATGCCCACAAGATTATCAATAAGGTTTTCATCATACATGCGGCTTCGCGAAAGGTTTACGGAAACAGGATACAAGGGCTTTCCTTCCTTTTTCCAGCGGGCCATGGCGGCACAAACCTTTTTCAAAACAGTATCATCAATTTTTGCAATTGAGGCGTCATTTTCAAAAAACGGAATAAACCTGTATGGCGGCAAAAATTCCTTGTTCTTGTAATTCCAGCGGATGAGTGCTTCGGCACCTTTGATTTTTTCGCTGTTGATATCAAACTTTGGCTGAAGATATACGACAAATTCATCCTGCTCAATGGCGGTTTCTACATAAGCCTTTATGTAATTTCCCCACGAAATGTCATCGTGCATCTTGTCGGTATAAAAAATAATTTCGGTTCCCTTTTTATTTGTACACAAGGCCTGAACCATCTTGGCGGCATCTGCAACTCTGTTTCCCGAAAGCATTGCGCGCTGCATAGGAACTACACCGCACTTGTAATAGATTTTGTAATACGGATCTTCCTCCAGCACAGAAAGCTTTTCAAAAAAATCCGTAAGCTTTTGCTTAAGCTCGTGTTCGGGCATATCCTTTAACAGCATTGCAAAATTATCATTGTGGCAGCGTCCGTGGGCATAGATAAAATCGGCCTCATTCATGGCTTTTACAATATTGCTCAAAACCTTGTTTGCAGCAATGTGACCGTAGGCTTCGTTTATAACGCGGAACTGTTTAACGTCAAAATGAGCAAAAGCATAATCTTCAATTCCCTTGTCGCCAGGAACCTCAAGATAAGCCTCCAGATAATTCCAGTTATATTCCCCGGTTATCATATCTGTAAATGCAGACTTGTACAGGCTTTCCTTTTCAAACTGATCATAGCTGTCACACATTACATGAATTGCTTTGTCGTTATAAAGCTTCCATTCATGCAGAATCCTTATTTTTTTATAGCCGTGAAAAACGCTGATAACCTTTGAATCCTCTTTTATACAAAGGTCGCTGTAAGGGCGGTGCGCATTATCTTCCTTTTCAATGTCTGAAAACAGTTTTTTTATAAACGGAAAATCTATATCTACATCATCATCAATTTCTACTGAATAAAAAAACGAAGCCCCCAGTTCAACAGTTTTCAGCTCTGCAGGATATTCAACGCGATTGTCATTTCCTCTGTATTCAATTCCAATAACCGGAGCTGGAAGGCCCTGAACAAAAAATACACCCGGATAATCATAGGTACCAAAGGCATTTGAAAATTTTTCAACTGCGGCAGGGACAGTACCCCTATAAAAGGCCTGGATTTCCTGAGGCGAGGCTTCCATATAGTAGAGAATTCGTTTTGGTTTATATAACTGATTCAACTTGTTAATAAACATGTCTTAATCATAGCACATAAGCAGGGCATTTGCAAAAAGTTTAAAAAAGTCAAAAGTTTGCATACCTGTCATCATCGTGGTATAATATAAGCTATTACAGCTTAGGAGGATTTACAAATGAAAAAAATTATTGCATTTTTGGCAGTACTTCTTGTTGCTGCAACCATGTGTTTCGCCGCAGACCCGGCAGAAGGCTATTGGATTAGTATTGATGAAAAAACAGAACAGCCTACAGCAGGCTGGCAGATACAGGTGAGCGGAAACAAGCTCAGCGGAAAGATTCTTTCTGTTGCAGGAAACCCACAGGACATAAAGGCAACCGGCGGCAAGGGAAAAAGCTACGATAACTTTATGAACGGTGCAGATGTTGCAACCCTTACTACTGTTGGCACCAGCTGGATCTGGGATCTTTCAAAGGACGGAGAAGGCAAGTGGTCCGGCGGATATATCATTGATCCTAACGACGGAAAGCGTTACAAGTGCAAGATAACCTTCCACAAGGCAGACGGAAAAAAATACAAGAAAGATACACTCGAAATGCGTGGAGAAGTTGGACCTTTTGGCCGCAGTCAGTTCTGGACAAGTGCAACAGAAGCCGAGGCAAAGGGCTTAAAATAAAATAAGGATAAAGGAGTTTCTGGATTGCAGTTTTTAAATTCATTCCTTTTTAATCATCTGCGTTTTCAGATTGCCGCAACCGTTGTTCTGGTTGTGGTACAAATCCTTTATTTTATGCGGCCGCAAATCAAAATACTTTCGACCCGCATTTTTAACCTTATTTTACTTAGCGCAACAATCTATCTTTTTTTTGATTACGCAACGGTTTTTTCACTTGTCTATTATGACAAGTTCCCGTTGTGGCTCGTAAAGTTCCTTCACCAGGGCTTTATTCTTGGCTTTGAAGGAACCTTCCTTTTCATTTACATATTCCTTGAAGTAATAACGCATCACCAGCAGCGGCTGTCCTTTTTTGAAATATTATTTGTTTCAGTTATTGTCTTTGTCAGTTTTGTGGCAATTCTTTTCTCAGACATTTATTATTACATAAGCGAAGATTCTGTTTATTCCTATGGCCCTATGGTAAACATTGTTTACATACTCATTACGGTTTTGACGCTTAGTACCATAGTCAAGGCAATTATAGCTTCGCGCAATGTGGAGGCAAGACGCGTAACCTCCTACATTCTTTTTGCCATGGGCTTGTGGCTCATTTTTGGACTTACACAGGTGCTTCTGCCACAGATTCTTTTTTCAAGCGTGAGCATATCGACCATGCTGCTGCTTCTGGTTATTTCGCTTGGTAACCCTTCTGAACGCGTGGACAAGGAGTCGGGCGCCTTTAATTACGAGGCACTGCGACTTGTAATTGCAGACAAGCTCAACAGGGCCAAGCCGTTCTATATTGTAAATATCGATATGGAAGAAATATCCAAGCTGCGCCGTCAGTTTGGAGACCAGGCTGTAATTATGGTTCTTACAGAAATACGAACCTTTGTTGCAAAGCAGTTTGCCCAGAATGTATACAAAATAAACAATCATTCCTTTACGGTTATTTTTGATGAACATTCAAAAGATAAAATGGATATGTATCTTGAGCTTCTGGAGGATCGTTTCCACGAAAAATGGAAGCTCAATGAAAATACAAGAATTACAATTAATGCACATGTAGATTTTATCCGGTTCCCGCAGGATACTCCGTTCCTTAAAAAGGGCGTGCAGAATTCCACAAGCCAGCTGCTCGAATTTATAGAGCTGTGCCACACCTATTCCGAGGATGCAGATTTTGTTCATCGTGTAGACGCAAGGCTTTTGCAAAAGCGCGACAGACAGGAGCTCATTTATAAGGTGCTGCAGAATGCCATAAAAAATGACGGCATAGAAATGTACTATCAGCCTATTTACAGCATTCCAGAAAAGCGCTTTACAAACTGTGAAGCCCTTGTGCGCTTAAAGGATACTACGACACTCGGCTTTTTGAGCCCGGAAGAATTTATTCCTGTTGCAGAACGGAACTTCCTTATAATTCCTCTTAGCAATTGTATTTTTGAAAAGGTTTTTGATTTTGTTTCCCGCAACAAGCTTGAAGAAAAGGGACTCAAGCATGTAGAGGTCAATCTTTCGGCCATAGAATCTATAGACCTTTCCTTCCCGTCACTTATGAAGGAGCTTTTGCAAAAGCATAATCTTAATCCTTCTATGGTGAACCTTGAAATTACCGAATCCATTGCAGTAAGCTCGGGCCGCAAGCTCAAGCGCAATATGGATGACCTTATAAATCATGGCTGTTCCTTCTCCATGGATGATTTTGGAACCGGCTATTCAAACCTTTCGCAGATTACGCGTGCAGATTTTTCAATCATTAAAATTGACAAGAGCCTTTTGTGGCCTATTTTTGAAAAGAAAAATCCTAACCGCCAGAACGCCAAAATCCTGCTCGAAAGCATGGTAAGCATGATTTTGCAGATGGGGCTGCAGATTGTTGTAGAAGGCGTAGAAAATAAAGAGCAGTTTGATTACCTTGTAAAGCTTGGCGTTACCTATATTCAGGGCTACTACTTTAGTAAGCCGATAGAGTCCATGGAATATTTAAGATTTTTGGAAAAGTATAATAGATAAATGGTATTGTGGTCCCTGAGGCTCTCGAAGGGCCACCACAAGATTTAATACAGTGTTTCGCCCAACAGCCTTGCCGCCAAACTAACAGCCAGCGCTCCAGTTTGATTTCTTACATCAAGAATAGGATTTACCTCAACAATTTCGGCAGATTTTACCTTGCCGGTGGCGCCCATTTCTTCCATAAGCAGCAGGGCCTCGCGGTTGGTAAGACCACCAGGAAGCGGAATGCCTGTTCCCGGTGCAAACATAGGGTCCAGAACATCCATATCAAAGCTTACATGAATTATATCTGCGTGGGTTTTAAAGAAAACCGTAATCTGCTTTACAATTGCCGGAAAGCCCTGGCGCTCAATGTCGCTCATGGTAAAGACTGTAACGCCTGCCTGCTTCATAAGCTGCTTTTCGCCTGGGTCCAGGTCGCGTACTCCTACAAAACAGATATTTGCAGGGTCTACCTTGCGGCCTTCAAAATACAGGTTGGTGAGCTCTTCAAGTCCGTAACCTGCCGAAGCTGCCAGACATTCGCCGTGAATATTACCTGTAGGCGAGGTTTCGGGGGTATTAAAGTCTCCGTGCGCATCTACATAAAGCACGCCAAGCTTTTTGTTGTTAGCCTTTGCATAGGCAGAAACACCCGCAATAGAACCAAGAGCAATGGAATGGTCGCCGCCCAGAATAAGCGGAAATTCATCCTTGCTGCAGATTCCCTCTACGCGTTCTGCCAGCTGCTCGCAGGCCTTTTTTATTGGAGTAAGATATTTTGCCTTAGGGTTACCAGCCTGTTCATATTCCTGTGGAGAAACCGTAAAAACATCTGAGTGACTGTTGATCGTGTGTCCCAGTCCTTCCAGGCGTTCCTTTATTCCGGCTAAACGTATTGCCGAAGGTCCCATGTCGGAACCGTGACGGCTTGCACCAAAATCAAGCGGCATCTCCAGAATATGAATGTTCATTACTCATCGTCCTCTTTGAACATGGCTTCAATTTCTTTTTTGTATATATCGTTAATGCGGAATCGCATTATTTCCTGCTTAGCAGAAAGCTCTACGCCAACTTCAAACGGCTTTGTAATGAGTGTGAACTTGTTGATACGTTCAAACATCTTAAAGCCTGTCTTGGCATTAATAAGATTGCTTATTTCTGTTTCGTAAAGCTTGTGGATTTCCTGTCCGTTAAGAAGGTTTTCGTAGGTATCGTACTGCATACCGTTTTCGGCAGCATAGTTTTTAACCTCTTCTTCGTCTACTAGAATAAGGGCGCTAAGGTAACGCTTGTCCTGACCAACAACAACTGCAGCCTTAATATACTTAGATTCTGCAAGCTTCATTTCGATAGGCAGAGGCTCAAGGTTTTCACCACCGCGCAAAACGATTGTATCCTTAATACGACCCTTGATAATAAGCTCGTCGTGAATTGTAAAGATTGCAAGGTCACCGGTATCGAGCCAGCCGTCCGAAGTAAATACCTTGGCAGTAAGCTCAGGATTTTTGTAATAACCCTTCATAACGGTGTCGCCCTTAATCTGAAGTACACCTTCCTTGCAGCGTCCAAGAATAAAGCCGTCCTTTGGATCAACAATTCTTGCCTGTACGTGGCGGATAGGAGAACCGATTGTACGGAAAACAGGGGCTGCAAAAGGACGTACAGAAACAATAGGAGCAGTTTCGGTAAGACCATAACCCTCCAGAACCTTAACACCAATAGCCCAGAAGAACTCGTCAATCTGAGGAGGGAAGGCACCACCACCACTTACACCACAGCGGAAGTTTGTACCAAGCATAACCTTAATTTTGCGGAATACAATAAGGTCTCCAAGTCCGTAAAGCGGCCACAAAAGCAGCCATGGAATAAAGAACAAAACCCACCACAAGCCGCGTAACGGTGTAGTAAAGCAAGGATTCTGTCCAAACATCTTGCGGTGCATTCGTTTTTCGGCAATTGCAACCTTAACAAAGAAAGTAAACATAAGGTTTACAATTCCACCGGCCTTGCGCATCTTTTTGGTAACACCGTCGTAAACGGCTTCAAAAACGCGTGGAACTGCAGGCAAAACCGAAGGATTCATTTTCTTTAAGTCTGCCAGAAGGATGGAACCAACCGGCTTGGAATAGGTAATGGCACAGCCCTGAATAAGAATTACATATTCAACCTCGCGTTCAAATACGTGCCATACAGGAAGAACGTTAAGGGCGCATTCACCAGGATTTAAGAAGATGCGTTCAACAATTTCGTCCAGCTGTGAAAGGAAGTTTTTATGTGAAAGCATAACTCCCTTTGGAGTTCCTGTTGTTCCGGAAGTAAAGATGATAGTTGCAGTATCTTCTATCTGTCCCTTTTCCAGCTCTGCTTCAACCTCGCCGGTGTGTTCAATACGCCATTTCTGGCCTTCCTTTATGAGCTTGTCAAAGAAGTAAAGCTCAACCTTGTCTGACTTGGCAAGCTCCTTTACATCGTCTTTAACGTCTTCTTCTTTATCAAAGGTGATAATCTTTTCAATTTTTGGAAGCTTGTCGTGCAGGCTCAGGATTTTGTTTATCTGAGAATTGTTTTCTGCAATGACAAAGCGGCATTCTGTTATAGAAAGGATTTTTTCAAGATCAAGAGGAGTTGCATCACAGCCGCGTGGAACATCGATGGCTCCAATACTCATAATGCCAATGTCGGCCTGCATCCATTCGGCGCGGTTGTCCGAAATAAGACCTATAGGTTCTTCTCGTTTAAGGCCAAGCAGCAGGAGAGCAGCACCAAAGTCCAGTCCAAGCTGAAACATTTCGCGGTAAGTAACGGGAATAAATTCACCGTTCTTCTGGCGTTTGTACTGGGCATTAACTTCTGCAAATTTTTCTGCAGAATCCTTAATCATTTTTGGTATAGTATACGTTTTTTCAAATTCCATGAGTAAATTATATTATGAATATGCAAGAACGACAAGTGGACACACAAATGTCATTATTCGGTGAACATATCTTCCTTAGTTGGAGCAGGAGCGGCCTTGCTTCGCTGGTCAAGGTATTCAAACAGCGCCTGCAGCTCAAACAGGAACGAAAGCTCATCGTCTACCTGAATTGTATGGTTCATAGCCTGTTGAGCAAGCTTTTCTACCTGGTCAAGGTTAGACTGTTCTGCTTCCATTGTTGCTGCCTGAATTGTAATGATACTCTTGTTCATTGAGTTAAGAATCTCATTTGCTTCTGCGGCATTTTTGTTGGTTTCGTCGGTGAGCTTGCTAAGCTTAATCTTAGAGCCGTCTGCCATGTTCTGAAGGTCATTCAAAATCTTACCATGCTCGTCGTTTTTCTTTATAAACTGATCCAGGTTGTTGTTCATTTCGATGATTTTATCATCAATGCGCTTAGAAACCTCCTGGGTTTTGATAGAAAGCGACTTTACTTCGTTGGCAATGATGCGGAAACCTTTACCTGCTTCTCCGGCGTGAGCAGCCTCAATAGAAGCGTTGAACGAAAGAAGGTTTGTTCGGGAGCTGATGTCCTGAATATCCTTGATAAACTTACGGATTTCCAGAATGTTTTCGGCAAGCTTAACAACCTCTGCGTTTGTTTCCTGACCACCTGCATGAACGCGTTCAATTTCTGTATTCATGCTGGCAAATTCATCACAGATTTCGGAAAGCTTCTGGGCACTTAAGTTTGTGTTGTCAAAAATCTGACGGTGAACTGTATCGCTCGAAGCGGCAAAAGACATGAGCTCTTCCTGCTGCTTTTTGTATATACCGTTATTTGATGTAAGCTGAATAAGATATTCCTTGATAAAGCCTGTAAGATTGTTGTTTGATTTGGCAACATTCAAAAGCAAATTAACCAAATCTTTTCCAGCTTGAATTACCTGTTCCTGTGTATATTCTGTTGCCATATTATTCTCCCAATACAAGTGCTACCAGAGTCTGGTTTGAATTGACATGACCATACTGTTCGCCATAAGTAGAAAAACCGCTGTAGGCAGGGAAGTATTGCTTCCAGATATCATTTACAGGGGTCTGCTGTTTTTTATTGCTAAATCCTATTGTTCTTAAGATGCAGTTAAACAGGATTACGCACGAAGGATTTGGAATCTTTTTGATTATGTTTTTGCAGGATTCTTCGGTTATTTTTATAGGGTCCATAGGGTCAAGGATTTCCTGAACCGAATCCTGAATAACGCGTGCATAGGTCGAAAGAATTCCGTTTGAATCAAAGCTTACAAGACTTGCAATAAACACGTTGTCGCCAAAGGTTCGTCCAAAAGGATGATCCAGGATGGCGTCGTTGGCACTGCTTTCCGGAATACCGATGATTTCGGCATAGCGCTTGCGTGGGTTTACTCCGTCTATTGTCCTTACAACGTGTGTTTCGTGAACAACATCGGTAAGTCGTACGCTTTTTCCTGATTTCTGGAAAATGTTTTCCTTGTATATTTCAAACTGACGCGTTGTTTTTACAAAAAGCAGAACTGCGCCGGAGTCTGAGCATTCGCCGTTGGCACAAACATAGGTTGCTTTGAACTTAAGGTCATCTCCCGCTGTTCCTCCGCAGACAATAAAGTCCTTATCTGCCACCAGCGAATAGAACATGGAAAGAAAGCCTTCCTCAATGTTTTTAAGTCCGCAGATGAGCGAAACTGCAAAGGAGTTTTTGTGAATGTCCGGAGATGCTAAGTTAATTCCGATTTTGGAAGCAGCCGAAAGCACCTTGTCCTTAGCAATAATAGGGAATTTGTTTGCATCATCTATCAGAACAGCACTATAAGAAGTCTGTGAATCGCTTATTGCGTTTAATACAATTGTATTTGTTGTAAAGCCCTGGGCTGTGATTTCGCCGGAGGTCGTGGTTCCGATTATCTGTGCCGCCGGGAATCTTTGATGAAGGGCAGTCTGTAATTCCTGAAAATTTATGGAACTGGTTGCAAAAAATATAATGCAGTTATAAGAAGCAGGATCTTTTTTTAATCGAGCACATAAGTCTGCTACAGCTTTTTCTACTTCGGTTTGTTGAGTCTGTACAACTTCTTGTATCATAAATAACCTCCGATTATGGTACATATAGGATAACACCGGAATATAGAATTCGCAAGAAAAATTAAACTAACGCTCATTAGTTTCCGATAATATAGATATGAGTAAAAAGAATATTTCACAGGAAAAAATTATACAGGCTTTTTTGAGCTCGGCGTTTGATAAGAGTGCGGGAGGAACCTCGCTTGCAGATGTTGCCGACAGCCTGGAAATTAAAAAAGCGTCTCTTTATAACCACTTTGACAGCCGCGAGGCCATGTATGCAGCCTCTGTAGAATATTGTAAAAATCAGATTGGAGCAGTGGAATTTCTTATTCCAAAGCTTGCCGATTCCCTTTTGGATGGAAAAACTACGGTTCAGTCAGCATTTAAAAAGCTTATTTCCCGCTATTTTGCGTTGTTCGATTCGGAACCACTATTTAAAATGTATGTTTTTGTGCATACCGAGCAGTATTTTAATGTTGAATGCCTTAAAATTGTTCAGGCACAGGCAGAAAAAATGGCAGAAAATATAAGAACCTTGTTTGATTGTGCCGTAGCAGTAAAAGCCTTTAAGCCAAAAACAGAAAAAGAATTAAAGGATTTATGTCTGGATTGCACAAGCCTTATTTTGCAGCAGCTTGATTCTTATATTGCAGTACGTAAAGAAACTGTACGACTTAATCCCGAAACGGGAGCCGGAAGCCTTTTTGAGCTTCCGTCTGATAATAATATTATTAACCGTGCAGTAAAGCTGGTAGAAGCTTTTTTGAATTGTCTGGGTTAGAACTTATAAGCTCTGCACCAGCGTCCACCTGTAAACTTACCAAATACATACTTATCTGATGCCGACTCGTTTGTAATGTAAAAGCGGCCGTCTACATATTCAATTTCTTCGGCCATTGGCGGAAGTACATAGCTTGCAGCGGTATTGGAAAGAGTGAGCTTGTACAGCGGAATCTCTTTACCGCAAACCTGCTTTGTGCCTTCCTGCTTAAGGTTGCCAAAATCATATTTGTAAATCATGGATTTTCCAAGGGCCCACGAGGTTGTAAGGTAAATTGCATCCCCGCTAAAGCACATGCCCTGAACTAAATCAGGCAGAGAAAAGGCAACCTGCGGAGTAGCGTCACTGCCGTTTAATGTAAAACCGACTGCCAGGGCATACTGTGTACCGTCTGTTGTCTGAACCTGATGTGAATCTGCAAGGCGGTAGTTTGGTTCCCTGTGGAATTCACCGGCATAAAGCATTCCGTTGTACCAGGTAGAAAAAGAAACCTTTATCTGGTCACCGTCGCCCTTTACGTCAACAACCTCTGTATAACAAACGCTTGAGTTACGCTGGGCGTTATCTACAGCTGCCTTGTCAAAAACATAAAAGCAGCAGTCACCGGAGCCGGCAATATAGATTTTATTATTTGCTACAGAAAGTCCGCCGGCATGTCCTGTAAAGGCTGTTCCGTCCGGTTTTGCCATGCGTACTGCATTTACAAGCCTGCGTGTTTCCTTATTTACCACAAAAATAGGGGAGGCAGAGCCGTCCTTCATATAGCCGGTAAGATAAAAGTTACCTGAAGCCTCGTCATAAGAAATGCCCTGGGCAATATAACCCTTGCCAGACCACGGAATTACAAAGCCCCTCTTGCTGTTGCGCAGGTTTTTTGCTGCAGGGGCCTTGGTAAAAATGTTGAAGACAATTACAGCAAGAATGAAGATTGCTGCAAGGGTTGAGAAAATGATGATAGGGATTTTGATAAAACGTTTATTCATAATTAAAGATATGTCATTGCGAGCGAAGCGAAGCAATCTACAGTGTGGATTGCCACGTCCCCTTCGCTCCGCTCAGGGGCCTCGCAATGACGTGTTGTCTATTGCTCTACATCATAACAATTGATGTGAAGGTCTTTTAACTGTGCCTCATCTACCGGGCTTGGGCATTCGTCCATTGGGCTGGCGGCAAGGTTGTTCTTAGGGAATGCAATTACCTCGTGGATAGATTCCTCGTGGCACATAAGCATTACAAGGCGGTCGAGTCCTGGTGCAATTCCTCCGTGTGGTGGTGCACCAAACTTAAAGGCCTGTACTAAGAAGCCAAAGGCTTTTTCTGCACGCTCGCGGCTGTAGCCTACAATTTCAAAAATGCGTTCCTGGAGGGCAGGATCGTTAATACGCATAGAACCCGAAGCAAGCTCGTAGCCGTTGAGTACGAGGTCGTAGAGGTCACCCTTTACGGCACCCGGGTCTGATTCCAAAGTGTCCCAGTACTGCTTCTGAGGAAGTGTGAACATGTGGTGTTCTGTTTCCCAGTGATTTTCTTCTTCGTTCCAGGCAAAATACGGGAAGTCTATAATCCAGGCAAAGTGGAATTCGTCGTTTGGATTGTAGAGATTGAGGTCCTTTCCAAGCTGCTTGCGTACTGCACCAAGGGCGGTACATGCAAGCTGCCAGTTTTCGTCGCTTACAAAAAGGAGAAGGTCGTTCTTTTCTGCGCCAAGCTTAGAGCAGATCTCTGCTTCGTGGCCGGCGTAGAACTTAGAGATGCCGCCTTCGAACTTACCTTCAGCGTCGATTTTCATCCAGGCAAGGCCCTTTGCCTTATAGGTCTTAGCAACTTCTTCCAATGCTTCAATATTCTTGCGTGAATACTTGTCTGCAACGTTCTTTACAACAAGAGCCTTAAGTCCGCTGCGTTTGTGGCGTTGAATATCGCGGCCTGCGTTTGCAGCCCCTGCTTTGAATGCGTTAAAGTCTGCAAGACCTGCCATAAAGGCTGCATCCTGCATCTTCATATCAAAGCGGAGGTCCGGCTTGTCGCTTCCGTAAAGGTCAAAAGCATCTTCCCAGGCAATGCGGTCAAACTTAGCAGGCAAATCGTAGTTCAATGTCTTTTTGAAGATGTACTGCATCATGCCTTCTGTAGTGCTCAAAACTTCTTCGCGGTTTGTGAAGGACATTTCCATATCAATCTGTGTAAATTCAGGCTGACGGTCACCACGGGCATCTTCATCGCGGTAGCAGCGTGCAATCTGGAAGTACTTATCAAAGCCAGAAACCATCAAAAGCTGCTTATAAAGCTGTGGCGATTGAGGCAAAGAGTAGAATTTTCCAGGATGAACGCGTGACGGTACAAGATAGTCACGGGCGCCTTCAGGTGTACTCTTAATAAAAGTTGGAGTCTCAATTTCCAAAAATCCTTTGCCTGTAAGATATTCGCGTGTAGCAAAAGCAACCTGGCTGCGCAGAATAATATTGTGCTGCATTGGCTCGCGGCGGAGGTCAAGGTAGCGGTACTTTAAGCGCAAATCCTCGTTTGCAACTACCAGAGTTCCATCCTTCTGGCGAACCTCTTCAATACTGAACGGCAGCTCCTGTGAAGTTGTAAAAACAAAAATATCATTTGCTTCTACTTCAATTTCACCGGTAGCCATATCAGGATTTATATCCTTGTCACTGCGGGCAGCAACAACGCCTTCTATAGCGATACAATATTCACTTTTAAGCGAAGCGGCGATTTTCTTAACATCATCACTGGCATTATCGCCAACCATAACCTGTGTGATACCATAACGGTCTCTAAGACGAATAAACAAAAGACCGCCCAAGTCACGGGTGCGGCTTACCCAACCGTTTAAAACAACTTTCTTACCAACATCACTCTTACGGAGCTCTCCGCAGGTGACAGTACGCTTTGTATTTTCCATAGTAGAGACATTTTAGCGTTATGATTGAGTTTGTACAATAATATCAAAAATATCGTGGTAATCTTTAATGCTCGAAGCGTGAACAATGGCAGCTCTCAAAGGTCCGCCGTTTGGAATACCCTTGGAATAGGCGTGAAAGCGCTTGCGCATTTCGAGGCAGGCATGCTGTTCAGAAGTTTCGGCCGCCAGGCGTTCAAGCTCGGCAAAACCGGTCTGGATACGCACTGCAGGTGGAACAGGCTCGTAGCTTCCTGTAGTAAGAAGAGAGGTTGTATCACGGAAAATAAACGGATTTCCCATGGCTCCGCGCGCAAACATAACGGCATCTACACCGGTCTGCTCCAGCATACGTACGGCATCTTCGGGCTTAAAAAGGTCTCCGCTTCCAAAAACAGGCACCTTTCCGCCGGTTTTTTCTTTTACAAGCTGTGCCAGCTCTGCCATAATCTGCCAGTCGGAATGTCCTTCGTAGCCCTGAGCCTTGGTTCTTGGATGAATTGTAATTGCACTTACTCCTGCTTCCAGAGCTGCAAGAGCCGCTTCGCGCCAGGTAATCTGCTTCTGCTCCCAGCCGGAACGGATTTTTACTGTAACAGGGACCTCGCTGCAGGCCACCACTGCAGATACAACCTTATATAATCTGTCCGGGTCTCTTGTAAGCGCAGAACCGGCCCCTGTTTTAATGATTTTAGGCACCGGGCAGCCGCAGTTTATGTCTATGCATTCGCAATGGGTCTTTTCAAGGACAATCTGTGCCGCCTGAGCCATAACCTCAGGTTCACCGCCAAAAATCTGAACGGCATAGGCCTCTTCGTTGCAGGCACGGCGCATCAAGGTTTCGGTTTTAAGGTTTTTGCGTACAAGGGCTTCGGCACTTACCATTTCGGTATAGGTAAAGCACGCTCCGTTTTCTATGCAGACAGACCTGAACGCCATGTCGCTGTACCCGGCAACAGGCGCAAGAAAGAGATTTCCTTTGAGATTGAGGTTTCCGATTGAAACGGGATGATATAAAGGTGGTTTCGACAAGCTCAACCACCACCTATTCAGGCAAACCAAATGCCTTGCAGCTGTTGGTCCAAAGCTGTTCGCTCAGGGCTTCAAGGTCCATATCGAGCATTTCGGCCAGGAATTTTGCTGTAGAAGGCAGATAAGCCGGCATAGTTCGCTTTTTCTCGCGGAATTCGGCCGGAATCATAAACGGACTTTCGGTTTCTATAAGAATGCGGTCTACCGGAATATTCAATACAGTTTCATGCAGGTTGCGTGCATTGCGGTAAGTAAGGTTTCCTGCAAAGCTGAACCAGATATTCTTATCAAGACACTTCTGTGCATATTCAGCATCTTCAGAATAACAGTGAAGAATTGCACCCTTGTCCGGCATGCGTTCTGTCAAAACATCATAAACATCGCGTCCGGCATCACGGTTATGAATGATTACCGGAAGATCATGCTTCTGTGCAAGCTCCAGCTGGGTAATAAAAAGCTCAATCTGAGACCTTTTGTCACCAAACTGCTTGTAATAGTCCAGACCTGTTTCGCCCACAGCAACAACATTCGGCAGAGCAAGGTACTTTTCTATGGTTGCAACATAATCAGGTCCCGGATTTGTTACCTCAGAAGGGGCAACTCCAACTGCATGATACAGTCCCGGTACCGATTTAAGAGAATTATAAACCTTTGGAAAATCCATAAGGCTGTTATTAATGCTGACAATACGTGCTACACCAACCTGCTTGGCTTTTTGTATAACGCGTAATTGTTCAATAGGGTCATCGTATATAAGCCCGATGTGGGCATGAGTATCAAAAAACTTCATGGCTGAACTTCCTGGATATGTAATGATAAAAAACTTTTATCTACATATTAGAATAACATAGGTTTGCGCAAGCGTCAAATAATTTTTTCCTTCAAAAAAATGAGGGATTTTTTTCGTTGTGTTTTTAATATTAAGTGTTATAATTAAAGATACCGGTTCAAAAAAGCCGGTAAGGAGTATTTCTTATGGGAAAAAAGAGTAGTTTACCACTCATCTATTTAATCGGCGTGCTTCTTGTAGCAATTGGCTTCTGTGTACCTATGTTCAAGGGTCTTGGAATTAAAACAAATGGTTTTGATTATATAAGCTTCAAGAACTTTGGCTGGACAACAATTGCCGCACTTTGTATTTTCTGTGGTGCAGTTCTTGGTGTTCTGTTCTGCTTTATCAGTGGCGGCAAATCTACAGGTCTCATCAGACTGGTTTGTATTATCGTAAGTATTGTTGGTGGAGTAATTCTCTTTATCAAGTTTAATGATAACTTCCTGACAAAGGCTATTGGAAAAGGCTTCCTCAAGCATGCCTACATCGGATTCTATATGATTCTTGTTGGTTGGGTTCTTGGTCTGGTTGGAGCTATTACAAACAAATAAAAGATTGTCGGGTTAAACCCGACAATGACATGTCATGTTCGGGCTTGACCCGGACATCTATCATAATCGTATGATTAAAGCGCCGGATTTCTGGTCTTTTGGCAGGGAGTCCGGTGTTTTTATTTTAAACTCAAGTAGGTTTCCTGATTCCGGCACAAACGGCGGCTTTGGAAGCCTTGTATTGTTATGGTCGGGCAGGGTAACAAGCACAAGTCCAAGCCTGCTGCAGCCATAAAAACCGCACATATAATTTGGCAGCTTAATTTTATCCGAGGTTATGCGAACAAGAAGGGAGTCGTTTTTTTGGGGTCCTTCGACAGGCTCAGAGACTCCAGGAATATGCATAAGGCTTGCGGCAAGAAAGCTTAAGGTTGCCCTTTCTTTAGGAAGCTTTGCCCGTTCCGAAAGCTTAAGAAGTCCTTGCGGGGCGTCAAAGGTTTCAAAGGCAAAATTACACCACTTGCATTTGCTGCCGGTATAGGCGCCGAATCCGTCCATAGGGCATTTCTGGCTGTGCGGGCATGGGGCAAGAATCTGTGCGCCATCCTTTATAAAACGCTCGCGCATAAGTGCAAGGGTACGCGCTGCCTTTGGAACACCCGGTTCTACAAGAATAAACCTTATATCCTTGTCAGAATATTTATTCAGCTGCTCGTAGTATTTTTTTACCTTGAACTCTGGAGGCATATTTACTGCCTGATCCAGCTCGTTAAACATGTTGGCACAGGTAATAAAAGCGGCCTTTTGCTTTATAGGGGTACCAAAGCTGCCTTTTACACGGACAATCTGCCACACATCACCTGACATTCCAAGCTTTGCACAGACAGAAAGGAAAATATCTTCTCCCATAGCCATGCTGTTTGCAGAAACATCAAGGCAGTACCAGGTCATTTTTATATTGCGCAGCTGGGGACGTGCCAGAAAAAGCGCCGTTACTACTGTAAGAGGGCCGCTTCCAAGGTCCAGACAGACCAGACGCTCCTGACTTCCTTCGCCTTGCTTTGGAAAACAGTCTTCGCTCAGATTTGCAAAAAGCCTTGTAAGACGAACAATATTCCACCAGGTATAATAGCGTACATAGGAGCTTAGCTGAACATTTTCATTCATGTAGCCAAGGCGGCGGCTTGCACGGTCATCGGTCAGCTGATGCGAAAGATTGCGTATATTCTGCGGTAACTGCTGCAGCTGCCTGCTGTTAAGGGGATGAACACCCTGAATTATCTTATCAAAATCGCGGATAACGGCCTGTGCATCCTGAGGAACGCTTTGTGGTTCAAAAAGTGGAGTGATTTGTTCATTCATTACAAAAAATATACAAAAAATAGGGGTCTGACACAAGGTTATTATTGTTTTTATGCAAAAATCTTGTTATATTTAACTAAATGCTAAAAATGAGTTTGTTTATCGTTTTATCTATCGTTCTCTCCTTAATTTTAATGCCTATCATTATCTATTTTTGCAATAAACATAATCTTTATGACTATCAGGATGAACGCAAGGTACACAGCGGAAACATTTCTCGTCTTGGCGGAGTAGGAATTGTTACCTCATTTATTATTTCTGTAGCACTTTACCTTGTATTTACAACCCAGCTTAGTGTTATGCGATCCCTTCCTATACTTATTGCAGCCTTTATAATCTTTGTTTTTGGTCTTCTTGATGATATTTTTACGCTTTCTGCAAAGCTCAAGCTTGTAGTTCAGCTTGCAGCAACTGCTCTGGTTACCTTTAACGGCTACCGCTTTACTCAGATTTTCGGATGGGTTTTGCCTACACCAATAAGCTTTATCCTTACCTTTGGATGGGTGCTTGGTGTTATAAATGCCTATAACCTTATAGATGGACTTGACGGACTTTGCGGTTCGCTTTCGTTTACAGCAGTTACCACACTTGGCGTGCTTTATCTGCTTTCCAACAACATGGAAGCCGGCATCTGCTTTATTCTGGGCGGAGCAATCTTTGGCTTTTTGTGCTTTAACTGGCCGCCAGCCAAGCTTTTTATGGGCGACGACGGAAGTCAGTTCCTGGGCTTTATGATTGCAACCATTCCGCTTTATACTTCCAGCGATATTTTTGAATACAATAAATTCCTTATCATGCTCATTCTTACCGCCTTCCCGGTTTTCGATACAATTGCTGCAATCTGGCGCCGTTTAAGAGACAAGCGTCCTATTATGTCTCCGGACCGTGCACATCTGCATCATAAGCTTTTGAACATTGGTTATACAAAAAAACAGGCCCTGCACCTTATTGTATTTATTCAGACTCTTTTGTGCGGCATGGTAATCCTTTCGTTCTTTATAGGAAAGCTCAAGGGAACTGCAATTCTTCTGGAAGGCTTTATCTTTATGGTAATCTTCTTTAGTGTTATTCACTACACAAACCGTGCAATCAACAGAAAGAACCTTGCAAAGGAGCTTGCTGCCGTAGATGGCCGCGAGTTACCTACCGAAGAAGAAGCCACAGAAAACGAAATCATCAAGGACAAGCACTAACCTGTCCTTGCGAGAACAACCACCAGCGCGTCATTGCGAGCCGCAGGCGAAGCAATCCATAAAAATTTCCCGTTTATGAAATTCTCCAACTCTTTTAATCTGTTCTGCAAGCGGCAGTCCGGCCAGACTATTCTGTCGTACAAAGGCATCTAAATCAATTGTAAAGCGGTTCATCGAAAAATGCTGAAAAACGTAAACCCTTTGCCACTCTTGTGTGCCTTCAAGACAGGCGTTCAGCTGGTCGCGGTAAGGAACAAAAAAGCCCTTGCCCTTAAGCTCGGAATAACCTACAAGCCAGAGCTCACAACCCAGGTCTTTTGTAAGCTCTGCAGTCCTTTGTGCCATCCAAAGCTGGCTTTGGAGTATAAGCTCCTGGACCTTCTGTCCTCCGTTTTTCATCATTGTGCGTAGCTGGGCTGTTTTGGCACTATGAACCGGGGTTTTATTCAGAATAATTACGTTTTTGCGAAAGTCTATGCCAAGCGGCGGGTTGCGTTTAAAAAATCCGTCTGCAATTTTTCCTGCTTGACCGCAAAGGTAGCGCTGATTTTTGGCAAGCTGCTCGTCTTTTCCCGGGTTATCGCCAATTACAATGAGCTTTATATCATCCTGCGGGGTGATTTTGTCCAGATCTGTGTTATAAACAACGGGAGTTTCAAAAGGGTAGGAGGGAGTTTTTGCCAGCTCTGCCGCCTGTTTTTGCAGCTGTGCAAGCTCTGGAATGAGACCGGACCATTCTTCAATTTTCTGCTTAAAATCCTTTTTAAAGCTGCACAAGGCCTGCCACTGATTTGAATTCAAAAATATCTCCCATTTTTTTCTATATTGTGATATAATAGTAGCACATATCTTAATTGAATTAAAGATTGAGTTTGGAGGCACTATGAAAAAGATTATAACTCTTATTGCAGCTGCAGCAATGAGCTTTTCACTCTTTGGTCTGGACATTTTTAATTATGTTCAAATCAACGGTAATGTAAAAAATTATACACAGATCGATTATGATATCGGATCAAAATTCGGAAACCTGACACGTACTCCGGTTTTAAAGACAATTACAACTCTGGATAATTCAGGACGTGCAATAGATATTACAGAGCTTTCTGCTAGAGATGCAGTGCTCAGCAAAATCACAAGCAAGTATGATGTATACGGAAACCTTACAGAGCAGTTTGCATACGATGCAGATTCTAAGCTTTTGTGGCGCAACGTAAACACCTACAATAACGGACAGAAGGCAGATGTTTCTGAATATGACAAGAACGGTCTTTTAAGAGCAAAAACAATCTTCCAGTATGCAGACGGAAAGCTTGCCGATGAAACAGGCTATGACGGCGACGGTGCACTTTTGTGGAAGATTATTTACAAATATAATTCTGCAGGAAAGCTTTCGGATGTATTTGAATATTCTGCAGACGGTTCTCTTGATGTTCAGGAAACCTATACTTATTCTGACGACGGAAGAATCGATTCACTTTTGACTTATGATGCCTTTAGCGGTGAAACAGAAAGACAGGTTTTCCGCTATGCATCAAACGGAACTCTTTCTGAAATTACTACCTATGATTCTACAAAGCAGGTAACAAACCGCATTATCATCAAGTACGATGCAGGTGGAAATGTTTCTAAGGTTTCTGAATACAATGTTGCACAGAAGTTCGGTTCAACTGTAAACGAGCTTATTGCAATGTCAGAATATACCTATCAGTAAGATGTAATAAATGTATTTATAAAACGAGGTTTTGTTTATGAGGACTGTCGGAATTAAACTTGCGGACGGCTCTTTCTATCCGATTATGGAAGAAGGGTCGGCACAGAAAAAGACTCTTGAATTGACTACTGCGCACAACAATCAGACTTGCGTAATGGTCGATCTGTATCGTTCAAAAACCTGCTCCATGGAGGACGCAGAGTATATTGATACCCTTAAAATTGAAAACCTCAATGAACATCCTAACGGAGAGCCAAGCATTTCGTTTGATGTTGACCTTGATGAAAACGGAGAGCTTTCATATTCCATTGCAGACCCTGAAACCGGAACAACAAGCAATTCTGAAATAACCCTTGTTTCACGCACTGTAGAAGAACGCCTTCAGGCAGATGATTATTCTATTGAAGAAACACCGGCTGAAGAAGAGCCTGTTGAAGAGGTGCCGGCAGAAGAGCCTGCAGAGCAAGAGGAAGAAGCTTCTGGAAACGGTGCAGCCATTGCCGCTGGTGCAGCAGTTGCAGGAGCAGGACTTTTGGCCGCTGCAGCAATTGCCTCAAACAAAAATGATGATGAAGAAGAACCGGCCCCTGTGGACGAAGGCCTTGCAAGCTTTGATGAAGCTGTTGCAGATGACGACATGACTTTTGCAGAGGATGACACTGTTGCCGAGGATGACGTTGCACTTGACGACACAACAATTGCAGAGGATGCTCTCCCAGACTTTGAAGAGACCGAAATAACAGAGGATTCCGGCATTACAGACGACGCAACTATTTCAGACGATACACTCCCTGATTTTGACGAAACCACAATTACAGAAGAAGCTGCTCCTGAAGAGGACGTAACTCTGGATGACACAACCATTGCAGACGACACTACACTCGACGAACCAACCGTAGCCGACAACGACTCCTTTGAAATGCCAGACTTTGATGAACCGGAAGAACAGGATGATTCAATGTTTGATGACAACACAATGGAAGCCGAGCAGGCACTTCTTAGTGATACAAACGACGGCACTGAAGATCTTGAACCACCGGTTGCTACAACTGGAGGCATGGACTTTACAGGCCTTTATGATAAAGAAACCGAAATGGGTAATTCTTCAGAAAATCAGGATGACGACTTTAAAAAGAAAACCCGTGCACCTGTTATTATCTGCATAATCTGTGCAATTATCTGTCTTGTTGCAACAGCGCTTGTACTTCTTGTTCTGCCCACAAAGTTTAATCTGCGCCTCAAGCGTGCTCAAAAGACCAGTCAGGAAACAGCAGTAGAAAAGCAGGCAGAAGCTCCTAAGGAAACAAAAGCACAGGAGAAAAAGCCGGACCCTGTTCCTGCAGCAAAAGAAGACGAGGTTGTAGTAATTGAAAAAGCCGAGGATGTAAAGCCAGTGCCACCTCCTGCAGCCGAAACAAAGCCTGCCGGTGTTACCTACAAAATCAAGTGGGGTGACACTCTGTGGGATATTGCAGATACCTACTACAAAAATCCATGGCGTTATAAAAAAATTGCCAGCTACAATAATATAAAAAATCCGGATCACATTATTTCGGGAACTGTAATTACAATTCCGTCTGAATAATGGTATAAGTGAATAATCGTGAACCGGGGAAAAACACGTTTATTTAAGCTTTCTCTTTTAGCTGCTGCGGGCATAATGCTTGCGGCAGTTTTGACATCCTGTCCGTCCAACGAAAAATTTGGTCCCGATGCCGATTATTTTATAGGACTTCAAAAGCTGGACGAAGGTAATACAAAAGAGGCAATTCAAAAATTTAACAGCTGCATTAAAAAGGGAACCTATTATTGTGCAAGGGAAAGTGCCATTCAGCTTGCAAAGCTTGGTAACCTACAGGAAAAAAATGCTGCTGCCGAATTCCTTTATAAAAATTTTCCGGATGCAGACACCAAGCTCATTCTTGCACAGCAGTATCTGGAGTCAAACGAGCTGCGTAAGCTTATAGACCTTACCGATGACCTTGATTTTGCCCAGGACCAGGACAGTCTCATAAAAATAAGAATGCTCACGCTTCAAAAGCTTAATATGGAAGATCGCTTTTTTTCCGAGGTTTATACCTGGTTTACAAGCCGCCAGCTAAGTCAGGAGCAGTATCAGTTTTACCGGGATGTTTATTCTCCGCTTTTGGACCAGAAGGTTTTTGAAGAATTATACGAACCAACTCCGCAGGATTTTGCCCTTTCATACAGACTGTACATTTACCGTCGTGACTATCTTAGCGGCTATGCTCTTGCGGGACAGCTTCTTTCCTATTTTGAAGGCGGCGAGCTTGAACCTTGTGCCATGCTTGCCTCTGACCTTGGAAAATCCTTTTTGTATGGCTCCGAGCAGATTGTTCAGGATGCGGTTTTTCTAAGAAAGGAAGCAGAGCTTCTTAAGGGTACGCCTGCCGAATTTTACATGTGGTTTTATGCTGCAAGACTTTATGACGGTGCCAATCTTTATTACAAGCAGGCAAGCACCTGTTACGAAAATGCAATTGCTTCTACAGACGATGCCTCCAAAAAGGACAATGCGCTGTGGTATCTTATGAAAACCAGCCTTAAGCTTTCGCTTGATAAAACCCTTGATTCTATAGCAGATTATGCCCGTCAGTGGGATGACCCTGAGTATTTTGAAGACTTTTTTGACACGCTCATTCCTTCACTTATTGTAAATGCCAAATGGTCTGCCTTTGAACCGCTGCTTAATGCACTCGATGGTTATGCTACAAAGGAAACTCTGAGTCAGCTTGCCTATATTTACGGCCGCCTTATAGAAGAAGGCTTTATAGAACCACAGCCCGACCAGAAGGAAGAATGCGTAAAGCAGGTTTTTGAAAAGGCTCTGGACAGCGGTACAAACACCTATTACAGGATAATGGCAGCTTACAGACTTGGCCTTAAGGGACAACAGCTGGAGCAGGCACTTGGACAGGGTGGTGGATCAAAACCCTTACAGCTGGCAGAGGAGCCTACACCGCTGGACAATCTGCTCAACGGCTATGCCTACTTTGGCTTCCGCGAAAAAATATATGACACCTGGCTGTCATATTATAAAGACGAAGTTTCTCCGCAGACCGGTTTTTATCTTGCTTCATTTTTGAATAAGTGCGGCGATGAGGATGATGTTTATTATTCACAGGCCCTGCGAATAGCTTCGCGTGCACTTAATATGAGCAGTGAGAGTATTGGAAAAGAAGATTTGAAAAATGTCTATCCGCAAAATTTTCAGAACCTGGTAGACACTTATGCAAAAAAGTACGATATTAATACATCAGTAATATATGCATTAATCCGCAGCGAAAGCTTTTTTGACAAGGAGATTGTCAGTTCGGCAGGTGCAGTTGGCCTTACACAGCTTATGAGTCCTACTGCCGGCGAAATTGCACAAAAGCTCAAGCTCAAGGATTATGAGCTTACGGATCCGGAAACAAACATTATGTTTGGAACCTACTATCTTTCGGAGCTTATACGACGTGGAGAAGGCTCTCTGCTCAGAGCATTCTTTTCTTATAATGCAGGCTTTAGAAAGGTAACAACCTGGCTCAACAGTTCCATGCTCGAGTTTGGAAAAAGCAGCAGCCTTGATATGGATCTGTTCCTGGAAACCGTTCCTGTTTCCGAGACCCGGGAATACGGACGCAAGCTCATAGGCGCCACGGTAATGTATGAATACTTATACAATAATGCAGACTTTTATAATACAGTAGAAGGTCTGTTAAAATAGACGAGGTTTTAAAATCAAATTATGGATGCTCCTTTAGCGAATTTACTCCCTGCCATTTTTCATTTTTCAAAAATCCAGGCAACACAGTTAGTTCTTCTGCTTGGAATTATTTTATTTACAGGTGCCATTGGCGGCTGGCTTTTTCAAAAGCTCAAGATTCCCCAGGTTGTCGGTTACATTGTAATGGGAATCTTAATCGGTTCTTCGGGCTTTCACATTCTGGAACCTGCCGTAATTTCTGCCCTGGACCCTATAAGTACAGTAGCTCTTTCTCTCATAGGATTTTTGATTGGAGGAGAACTCAAGCTTAACGTAATAAAAAAATACGGCAAACAGTTTATAAGTATTCTTTTGTTCGAAGCAATTACTCCTGCCATTGTAGTTGGCGGTATTGTAACGCTGGTGGTATGGCTTTTTACAAAGGATATTGGTCACGCACTTTCTCTCGGATTAATTTTGGGTGCCATTTGTTCTGCAACTGCACCTGCCGCAACAACCGATGTTCTTGCTGAATACAGGACACGCGGTCCGCTTACTACAACCGTTTATGGAATTGTAGCCATGGACGATGCTGTTGCCCTTGTGCTTTATACAATTGCCAGTACAATCGTAACTCCAATTATTGGTGGCAATGCGCTTGGGTTCTGGCCTCAGCTGCTTAATATTGTTCGTGATATTGTCGGCTCTATGCTTATTGGCGGTGCCTTTGGATTTTTACTGAGCATTATTACACGCCGCCTTTTAAACAAGGAAGGAAGAATCCTTACCTTTGCCTTGGGCTGTCTGTTTTTGAGCACCGGCGTTTGCGAAACCTTTAATTTTGATAACATCCTTGCAGCCATGAGCCTTGGCTTTGTTATGGTAAACTTTGCTCCTGCAAAAACCAGGGCAGTGTTCCCGCTTGTAGACAAATATACACCGCCAATTTATGTTCTGTTTTTTGTACTGGTAGGTGCCAAGCTTAACATCTGGATTATTACACCGTTCCTTGGACTCATTGCCCTGCTTTATGTATTTGGCCGTACACTTGGTAAGTCGATTGGTTCTTCCTTTGGTGCCTGGCTTACAAAGGCTCCAAAGACAGTCCAGAAATATCTGCCTTATTGTCTGCTCAGTCAGGCCGGTGTTGCAATAGGTCTTTCAATTGCAGCAGGAAATGATTTTGCAAATTCAATTGGACCGGAGATTCTTCTTATCATTACTGCCACAACCTTTATTGTTCAGCTGGCAGGTCCTGTGTTTGTAAAGATTGGTGTTACCAAGGCTGGTGAATGCGGCCTGAATGTAACGGTTGATGATATTAAAAAGAATTCCCGCGTTACAGATGTTATGTGGGGAAAAGAAAAAATCTGTAATTATGATTCTCCGGCAATTGTAAGCGAAACCGAAAGCCTGTTTACAATCTTAAACTCCTTTAGCCGTAACCAGAATTTAAACTATGCAGTAAAAAATTCACAGGGAAAGCTGGTTGGAGTTATAAGCCTTGAACATCTTAAAGAGGTTATGCAGATTGGAGATTTTGCCGAAAGCATGCTTGCAATGGATGTAATGGATCCTGCAAAAATAACCGTAAAGCCTTCTACAACTCTGCCGGATGCTTACTCACTTTTTGAAGAAAACGATATTGATGCCATGGCCATTGTAGATACCGATGGTGAGGCTCTTGGAGTTCTGGAAAAAACAACGGTTGATCATTATCTTCATACAAGGATAATTGAACTCAACCGTAAGCTTGATGAGCTGGATGCCTAAGTAAGGCTTTTGATTTTAGTTTCCGCAGTTACCGCAGCCTTCACCGGAGCAGCCGTCTGAACCGCAGTCTCCGCAGCCGCCACCACCACAACCGCCGCAACCTCCGCAGGAACGCTGTTCAAGCATCTCAAGCTCCTGTGGAGTAGGGTCGCGCACTTCTACAACTTCAATTTCAAAGTTAAGGGTTTTTCCGGCCATTTCGTGATTGCCGTCGATTGTTATTGTGTCATCGTTAATTTCTGTAATGCGTACGATTGAAGGACCTGCCGGTGTCATAACCTGAAAGTGCATTCCAATTTCAATAGGAGAGCCTTCTTCAAATTTATCGCGGGTAACCTGTGCTACAAGGCGTTCATCGCGTTCTCCGTAGGCATCCTGTGGTTCTATAATGCAGGAAAATTTATCGCCGGAAGTCTTTCCTTCAAGCTGAGCTTCAAGACCAGGGATAAGGTACCCGCGTCCGTGAATGTATCCAAGCGGTTCTGTACCAGTGGAAGAATCCAGTTCAACACCCTGAGTATCTTTTAGTATGTAATTAATTGCGGCAAATTTATCTTTTGTAATAGTCATTTAATTAAAAATCCTTAAAAACCCATCTGATCCATGTTCTGAGCGTTATCCTGGACAACCTCTTTAATTTCAGGACAGGCATCTTTAAGATAGCGCTCAATTCCCATTTTAAGAGTCATGGTTGCCATAGGACAGCTTCCGCATGCACCAGTGAGATTAAGATGAACACGGTTTTCTTCATCTATTCCAACATATTCCATATCACCGCCATCTGCCTGCAGCTGCGGTCTGAACATTTCCAGGGCTTCTTTTACTGTTGCTTCCAGATTTTCCATATCTATACCTCACATAAAACTGTTTCATATATAAAGATAATATAATTTTAAAAAAAAGTCATTGAAAATGCGAGCATTAAGGCTCAAGTAATCTGTCATTGTAAAAGCGGTAGTTTTGCGTTATTATTTAAATATGTTTTTAAGCATTATTTTACCGGTTATTCTGTGTTTTATACCGCTCATACTGGCTTTTTTGATTTTTGCCCTTGGTTTTAAAATCAACGCAGGTCAGCTTTGTATTGCAGTTCTGCTTGGACTTGCAGCCGTTTTGCCAATTTCTGTGATTCAGTTTTTCCTGCCATCGCTCAATATATTGCAGGACCAGCTTATTTTGCGTGCCATTTTAAAATCACTTTTGCTTTACGGCCTTGTAGAAGAATGCTTAAAATGTATTTTTGTCCTTGCACTTCCCAAAAAGGAAAAAACTGCACTGGAATTTTTGCTGCTGGCCTTTACAATGGGCCTTGCCCTTGGTTGCTTTGAATCCATAGTTTATTACCTGGACCACCTGCAGCTTGCCAACAGCCGTAATGCAACCTTGTTATACGGCCCAATCTTTTTAAGAATATTCAGCTCCGATTTAATTCACATGACCTGTACAGGCTTGTGCGGACTTTTCATTTACAGCATAAGAAACAAGAGCACCGTAGTAACCTGCCTCATAAGCGCAGTTCTTCTCCACGGCATCTACGACTTTTTAGCCGGCTTTGAAAACGGCCTCCGCTGGTTCGCAATTTTTGCCATCCTGCTGTCTATAGCCGAGTGCCGCCTTAAGTATTCTGCAGTAACCGGTCCAGAGGAATAAAAAATATAATTTTCCATTCTGACACTTGACATCTTTTCGTCAATCCTATAATATACTCCAACACGACGCGGGGTAGAGCAGTTGGCAGCTCGTCGGGCTCATAACCCGGAGGCCGTAGGTTCGAGTCCTACCCCCGCTATAGGCGCTTTCATTAAAGAAAGCGCTTTTTTATTTTAAAAGAAATATTCTTAAATCATTTTATTTGGTAGGACTCGAAACGAAGTGAGTGGTCCCAAAAAAGGCGAGCAGTGCGCAGCGTTTTTTGGGAAAGTTGGCAGGGAGGCCAACTTAACGAACGAAGGCGCCGTGGAAGGAGCGGCCAGGGAGGGCCGTGACTGTAACGGCGAGTCCTGCCCCCGCTAACAACTATAAAAAGAGAAGCGTTTCCTAAATAAAGGAGACGCTTTTTTATTTTAAATTTAATTGACACCCCAACACCAACTTGTTATATTGACCACTATGACACAGAAGCAGGAAGAATCAAAAAAAATCTGGGGTTATGTTCTGGCGGCGGCCAGTATTTTTTTCTGGGGGATAACTTTTATTTGTACAAAGGCGCTGCTCACGGATTTTTCTTCGCTGGAAATTTTGTTCTTCAGGTTTTTGGCGGCATATATAGGACTTTGGATAATCAGGCCTAAGTGGCAGAAAACAGAAAGAAGAGACAATATTCTGTTTGCACTGGCAGGACTTTCCGGAGTTGTGCTTTATCAGTTTTCCGAAAACATTGCAATCAATTTTACAAACGCTTCTAATGTTAGCGTAATCGTAAGCATATGCCCGCTGTTTACTGCAATAATTGCACAGATTTTTCTTAAAGAAAATCATCTTAACCTCTGGTTTTTGCTGGGCTTTATAATTTCAATTTTTGGTGTTGCGCTGGTCTGCTTTAACGGAAAGGCTCAGCTGGAGCTTAATCCAAAGGGCGATCTGCTGGCACTTTTTTCGGCAATATGCTGGGGCTTTTATTCTCTTTTTGTTTCTATTATCAACAAGAAAAATTATGATCCTGTGTGTACCACAAGAAAGGTTTTCTTTTTTGCAGTCGTGTTTATGCTGCCGCTTGTGCTTGCGGGACTTGGAGTAAAAAATCCGGAATCCTCCATGCATGTAACAGTTGATGCTGCTATAAATGCTGCACGTTTTTCCAAACCGCTCAACTGGTTCAATCTGCTTTTTCTTGGAGTGATTGCCAGCGGTCTTTGCTTTAGCGCCTGGAACAAGGCCTGCGAAATTGTAGGAACTGTAAAGGTAAGCTGCGGACTTTATCTTATTCCGGTTGTTACGATTGTGTTTGCATTCTTTACGCTCAAGGAACCGATTACCTGGCTTGGTGCTTTGGGTTCTGTCATTACAATTACCGGACTTTTTATAAGCGAAAAAAAGCCTGCCGAACACGAAAAGCCGGAAGAACAAGAATAGACTTTATCTGTGCTTCTTTTCGGGATGCTTTTTATAGTAAAGCTTTTTGTCTTCGTACATAAGGGCATCGGCGGTTTTCATTGCTGCCCTGACATTGCGGCCATCGCGTTCAAAGCTTGAACCTATGGCAAAGCTGGTTTCGTTATTTTCTATTTCTGCACGCAGACGTTCTATTTTCTTTTCAAAATGACTCTGGGTTTTTCCAATAACCATTACCATAAATTCATCACCGCCGGCACGGTAAATCTCATCATCAGGGAAAATGTGACGCAGAATATCAGCTGCATTTTTAAGAAGTCTGTCGCCGGCTTCGTGGCCCAAAAGGTCGTTGGTGGTTTTAAGGTTGTTAAGGTCTGCAAATACAACACCTACAGAGGTTTTCTTTTCCTGCTTTGGATTGCTAAGTGAATCTACACGGTTGTTCATTTCGTTTCTGTTCAAAACGCCGGTAAGCATATCAATAGAGCTTAGGATTCTGAATTTTTCAAACAGCAGATGACTTGCAATTTCGGAAGAAAGGAAGAAGGTTGTAAGCTCCAGGGTTTCCTTAATTTTGACGGTATGCTCTGTATCAAAGTTTGTTACCCACATATAACCCATAAGCTCATCGTTGGCTCTAAGAGGAAAAAGAACAATGCTTTCTACAGAATTTTTCTGGAGGGAATCATACCACTTTTTGTTTTTTTGTTTTAAGAAGTTCATGTCATTTTTATTTTTGATAATAAGACAGTTGCTTCCGCCGATTGTGTCGTGCCAGGTAATTGCAAGGTCATAAAAGTTGGCACTGAGCCATTCATCGGTAGTACGATGCTCCGTCATGCCCTTCATGCTTTCTCCAAGCAGAGTACATTTGCAGGTAATAAAATCTATGAGCATAAGGCAGCAGAATTGTGCGTGACAAAGCTCGCGGATATCATTTACAACATCGCCCATTGTTTTTTGAAAATCGCTTGTACCTCTAAGCTTGATGCAGGTCTTTAAAACCTCGGATGCAGTTTCGTAGGAGGTATTGGACATTTTTTCGGTATTTGCTTCTTTTGTAATTTCCTGTGTATAGGTACAATAGGCTATGTTTTCGTCATCGGATTCCAGCGGCATAAAAAACAGATTAAACCAGAAATCAAAGCGTTCTGGGTGAACATAGGAATGCAACGGCTGTTTAAGGACAGCGCTTCTATAGCAAAAATCTTCAAAGTTCAAATCCTTTGGAAAATAAATCTGATATTCGCTGTTTGGAATAAATTTGTTAGTTGCCAGCTGCGGCATATCAGGGCTGCCTTCAACGGATTGGATATAAGCTTTGTTTCCCGTCACTATGCGAATGGCACCATAAGAGCCATTTTTCTTTTTTTCAACAGAGATAACACAAGTCATTGCGCTAAAGGAATCAACAATTGACTGAAAATCCATACCAATAATTTTAACACCATTTATTATAATTCTCAAACAATATTTATTGAAAAAAAACTCCGTTTTTGCTATATTAAATCCATAAATCTTTACGGGGCTGTAGCTCACCTGGCTAGAGCGTTTGAATGGCATTCAAAAGGTAGTCGGTTCAAGTCCGATCAGCTCCAGTTTTTTTTTCTTGCCAATAAGTAATCAATTAAACCTTCCTATTTTTTTAGAGAATCCTTCAATCTTTTATGGCCGCTCATGCTATACTTTTTGTATAACTATTTATGCAAAGGAGCATTGGCATGCATTACAAAAACTTTAAGACCGTAACCTACTGCGTGGCCGGCTGGGTAAATCACATTACAGAAAAAGATTTGCGTGAGCAGACTGAATGGCTGCAAAAATATGTGGGCATAGATAAAATCTATCTGGAAACCTACCGCGACGAATTTGCAAAAAAAGAGCAGCTTGATATGTTCAAGCGCGTTATGGCAGATTATGGAATTGAAGTTTCCGGTGGAATTACAACCGTTACTCCGGACTTAAATGAAAGCGACAAAAAACGTCAGCGTTTGTTCAACACCTTCTGCTACTGCAATGAGCCTATGCGTGCAAGACTCAAGGAAGTCAGCGAATATACTGCTGCAAACTTTGATGAATTTATAATTGACGATTTCTTTTTTACACAGTGCCAGTGTGAAGACTGTGTACGTGAAAAGGGCGACAGATCTTGGGAGGAATTCCGCCTTGCAAAAATGCTGGAGGTTTCGCGCGAGCTTATTATTGGTCCTGCAAAGAAGGTAAATCCTAAAGTCCATATAATTATAAAATATCCAAACTGGCGCGAAAGCTTTGCTCAAACCGGTTATAATCCAGGCCAGCAGCGCGACATTTTTGATTCCATTTATACCGGAACCGAAACTCGTCATGGCGCTCAGACAGACCAGCATCTTCCGCGCTATTTGAGTTATTCGCTCATGCGTTATTTTGAAAGTGCTGCTCCTGGCCGTAATGGCGGCGGCTGGTTTGATCCGTTTGACTGCGACAGAATAGACACTTATCTTGAGCAGGCTTATTTTACAGCCTTTGCCAAAGCAAAAGAAATTATGATGTTCTGCTGGCCTGCGCTTGCCGGAAACAAACGCGCAACCCCTCTTGGCTTTATGTATCAAAAGCTTGATGCAATTGTAGGACAGCTTGGGCAGCCGCAGGGACTTAAGGTTTACATTCCATTTAACTCCCAGGGCGAAGACCACATAGAAGATTTTCTTGGAATGGCCGGTATTCCTATGGAGCCGGTTTGTGATTTCCCAGAGTTTGGGGAAGCCTGCAGTAAGGTTATGGTAACTGCCGCAGCCTTAAAGGACGAAACAGTTCTGCAAAAGGTAGAAGCCTTTGCCGCAGCCGGTGGAAACGTAATAGCTACAGCAGGGTTTATAATCGGTGCCTTGCAAAAGTATCCGGATCAGCTTGGAAAACTAACGAGCGTTAGTTACACAAACCGCACTTTAATTGCAGATGAATTCCAGTGCGCAGGCTTAGGTCCAATGGGCAAAAATTATATTAAAACCGGCAGCAGCTTTACTTACCGCCTGCTTGAGCACCGCAACAATGCAACCTGGTCTGTTATGAATGCAGGTCACGGTGAATATCACGAAAGCATTTTATGCTATGACACCTACGGAAAGGGCCGTCTTACAATTGTAAATCTTCCGGAAATGCCGAGCAAAATCTACGAGCTTCCTCCACAGGTTTTAACACAGCTACGTCAGGAGCTTGATGCAACAGGAATATGGATAGACGGAGCCGCCGGAGTTTCGCTGTTTACCTATGACAACAAAACCTTTGGACTTTACAATACTACCTGGGACGGCTGTGCACCTCAGGAATTCTTTGTTCATGTAAAGGGTGAAGCAGAGGAGCTCAAGCGGCTTAGTGATGGTTCGCCTGCAATGCCATGGAGCAGCTTTCCTGTAAAAAAGGTGTACTCGCGTCCTTTGGATCCGCGTAATCCTAACTCGTCAAAGGAAACTGTTTTTTATGTACGCATTCAGCCGGGTGATTTCTGCTTTTTTGAAATACAATGACGAAACTGCTTTAATGTGTTAAACTTTTCTCATGAAAAAAACAAATGCAATGCGCATTCTTGATGGGCTTGGTATTTCGTACGAAGCCGCAGAATATGAAGATGATGGTGAACATGAGCTTGCAAAAGGGGCAGCCCTGCGCCTGGCAGAAAAGCTTGGTGTTGCACCAGAAACCGTTTTTAAAACAATAGTTATGCGCACCGAAACAAAAGAAATCTGTGTTTTCTGCCAGAGTGCCGTTAGCGAAATCAATCTTAAAAAGGCACGTCAGGCTGCAGGCTGTAAGGAAATTGCTCCTGTTCGTCCGGAAGAGCTGCTTGCACTTACAGGTTATATCCGCGGTGGCTGCACTCCAATAGGCATGAAAAAAAAGTTCCGCACCTTTATTGATGAAACCATAATTTTGCATGACAAGGTTTGCGTAAGCGGAGGTCAGCGCGGTGTCCAGCTCAAGCTTGCCCCCGATGATTTAATTCGCGCAACAGAAGCAACCGTCGTAGACCTTGAGCTGTAACATTATTGCTTGCAAAGTTGATATATGCACTAAACCGTGTTAGCATATTAAGAGAGGTTCAAAATGAAAAAAATAGTTTTTATCGACATTCCGATGTATCCCAAATCAAAATTGAATTTTTATAATACTGGAAATGTAAAGTCAAAATATGATAAGGACGTGCTTTATCCTATTAACGCGGTTTTTGCAGAAAAGCTTGCAGATAAGGATGAGCTTAAGATTGTATTTTTAAAGTCTATTACAGGCGATGCAAAGGTTGATAAGCAGACAGAAGCAAATGCAGAAATTTTTAAGGACGAACTTAATACTGTTATAAAGGACAAAAACATTTCTGTTGAATACCTCCCTGTTGAATCTGATTTTGATGAGTCAAAAGAGAATCACGAAATCCGTTTTAAGAAAATGATTTCTTGTCTCGAAAATGACAGCGAGCTTTATGCCGACATAACCTTTGGACCAAAGCTCATACCAATGATGATTTTCTGCGTATTCAATTTTGCAGAACGATTTTTTAACTGTGAAATCAGCAGCATTGTGTACGGAAAGGCTATGCATGATGAAAATAACAAACCTCATGATGGTGAGCTTTTTGATGTAAGCCCTATGTATCACCTTAATAATCTTACAAACTCTATGATTGCTTCAAGCGGCGAAGAGGCTATAAAGAATCTTGATATGTTCTTTGCACTGTAAGGAAGCTGTGCATGCCTAATATTTTTGAAGATAAACAAGAAAAAAAGAAAGCGCTGGAATTAAAGCTCATAGCGGCTGCAAAAAAAATTGCAGCCTTAAATGATTTTCCAACGTTTAAACAAAACAGTTCATATGAAGTAAATCTTTTTTCCCATA
The DNA here is from genome assembly GCA_017616165.1 of Treponema sp. GTDB lineage: Bacteria > Spirochaetota > Spirochaetia > Treponematales > Treponemataceae > Treponema_D. Next base: position 5,542 of record JAFZYR010000037.1, on the reverse strand, counting down.
CACCACAGTGGCGTTCTTGCGTATTTCAGGCCGTTGAACTTGTATACCGATATGCTTCGTTGTTGATCTATGATTCAAGGGCATATGAAATTTTAAAATACGATAATCCGGCTGCAACCGAAGCGAACATGAGCCGCAGTGAACAGCTTGTAGGATCTGTCGGTGAAGAAATTTTGAAGCTTGCAATCCGTCGTTTTTCCCGTGAAGAATTGAAGCAAGGCGATGACTACATAGAAAAAAACTTTATAAAAAAACTGACTGATGATTTACAAGGGACGATGAAAACCTACGCCAACAAAATTTCGGCAGAAGAAAGAAACAAAGGAATCAGCGGAATTTCAGAAGAAGACAGGATGATAGCCTATCACTATGAAGATTTTAAAGAAAAGCTGCTTGTTGCAAAAGGAAGAACTGTTCCCGAAGATAAAATTATGGAGCTTTTTTTAAGAATATATCAGCTTTTTGATTGGGAAAAAAATCTGGACAAGGCCAGAAACAAGCTTAAAGATATTCTTAAAATGTATTACAGCACCAGTGTTGCCGACGGCTGTATCGAAAAAGACGATGAAGAAGGTCCTGTGAATTTGATGGATTTGATGGAAGATACCTGCGATCAGGCTTACGAAGAAACAGAGCGTCTTAATGAAAAAAATAAAAAAAGATATGAGAAAATACTTTCTGTGATACAGGACTTTTTTGAAAAAAAGCAGAAGCGGCAAAATTCTGATACAGAATATTGGCAGGCTCTTATAACCCATTATTTACTTGAAAAATTACAAATCAAAAAGAGCGAACCTGATTTTCAAATCTACTATGACGATTTGTGCAGTTACAGCTTTATTCATAGAGGCATACTTAATGAATTAACTCTGACAGAAGAGCTTTGTACACGTAATGATGTGATTCAAAGATTTGGAAAAGACAAGGGTCAGGCTTCCAGAAATATAAAAGAAATTGAAGAATACATAAAAAATCAAAATATTTTCTAAATAACCTCCAGAACCGTCAACTCTCACTTTTTCCACCCTATTAATATATGTAAACAAAGTAGGGGGAACAATGACAAAAGAAGAGCTCGCAAAAATAAAAGATAAGACCGTAGGAAAAAGGGTTCTTGACATTTTATACAACGGTTTTAAGGCTCTCTTTGAAAAAGAGTTTGGAACAGACAATGAGCTTATTATGTTTACTAAAAGATCCGCGTGGGATGATCCTGAGCTTTTGAGCTGGACAATTGATGCTTATAGAGATGAAAAATTTATACCGCCACAAAACTTGTGCGAAGTATGCTTTGATCTTACGGAGTATGCAGTTGGTATGATTTGTATGGGTTTTGACTTTAATGAAAATATAAAAATTGTAAAACAGGCATTAAATATAAAACAGTTTCCGGTAAATAAAAGAGTTGTTGAGTTTGATTATTTATGTAAAGCATTAAATTGTGATTATGAAATTTTCTTCAATACTGTCAATCTCAAAGGAAAAATGAAAAAAGAAATATACGCAATGGGTAAAGGTATTTTCCGTCTGCTGGAGATAAATGATGATGCCAGAAAGCTAGAGCTTCATGTGAATTTTGACAGTGATTTTAATAAATACATGAATACCGTTGTATTCAATGTGTTTTTCAGAGACAGCGAAGATTTTCTGGAATGCCTTAAACAGTTTACAGACAATTGTAGAAACAAAAAGTTAACAACAATCAAACAAATCAAAAAAGAACTGAATGGGTTGCCGCTGCAGGAATACAGGACAACAAGAAAAGCTAAGGAGGACGAAATTGAAAACAAGAGTAAACACAGATTATTTAATTAACCTGCTTGAAGTAACACCAGCTTCACAGAACATCATGCTTGTAGGAAAACACGGTATAGGTAAAAGCCAGATTCTTGAACAGTTTTATACTGAGCGCGGTTGTAAGGTTGTAACTCTTTTTCTGGGTCAGATGAGCGATCCGGGAGACCTTATTGGTATACCCCGCAAAAACGAAGCCACCGGTAAGACAGAGTTTCTTCCGCCATACTGGTTCCCTACAGACAACACGCCGGTAGTCCTCTTTCTTGATGAGCTTAATCGTGCAAGGCCGGAGGTGTTGCAGACAATCATGGATCTTGCCTTAAACAGAAGGCTTGCAGGAAAAGCCCTGCCGCCTGGAAGCAGAATCATAAGTGCCGTAAACAACGGCGATGAGTATCAGCTTACCGAGCTTGATCCGGCTCTTGTTTCCCGCTTTAACATCTATGAATTTATACCCGGTGTAGACGAATGGCTTGTGTGGGCAAACAAAAAAAATCTGGACGAAAGAATCATAAGGTTTATTGACCTGAACAAGGGGGAGCTCGATGGAGAAGAGTATACCGGCAGTGACGATGACCTTGAAAAAACTCCGGACAGACGAGCCTGGGAACGCGCGTCCGACATCATCAAAGGAACAGAGGAGCTTACTCAGTTTCACAAAACAGTTATTGCAGGAATTGTAGGACAAAAGTCTGCCGTAAGATTCCTTGAATTTCTGAACAAGAACAAAATTATTCCTGCAGAGGAGCTGCTGCTTGGCAACTTTGACCAGACCAAAGAAAGACTTAAAGCCTATACTACACCGGAGTTTGCGGTCATAAACGATTCAATCTTTCCGTTCCTCGAAAAAACAATTGCAAAAGCAGATACACAGGCTGTCCTTCTTATATCCAAAAATCTTGGTCATTACTATGACTTTCTGGAAAAGAAAAACCTTAGGGAAGCTCTGGCGCACTTTGCAAGCCTCTTTAAAAGCAATTCCTATCCCAACGCGCTGGCCTTTATGGTATCGGACTGTGAGAACTTGTTTTCAAAGGCAACAAGGTTTGTAGCAAGCCTTAAATAAAGGCAAAAGCAGAAAGGAGAAGTTCAATTGGAAAAAGCAAAAGAAATTATTTCCTCAATAGCAGATAATCTGTTTTTAAAAGAACCTTTGATGTTCGATGTTTTTTGTTCACATAAGCTTGTGGAAAATCCCGCTCTCAAGACAATGTTCAGAACAGGGCAGAGAAGGATAGAATATAATCCCGCACTTGTAGAAAAAAGGCCGTATTGTGCAGACGGTCTTTTGAAAAATGAAATACTCAGAGTTCTTATGAAGCATCCCTACCAGCGTGTTCCCTTTAATCCAAACAGGACTGCCTTAAAGGCTTCGAGTGATGTAACAATAAATTCAATTGCTTCTTATGAAACCTTCCTCCAGAATGCCAGTCATTATAATCTTAAGGAAAACCTGAGCTACGAAGAATACTACAAGGAGTTTAAGACTATTTTTCCTGAGGAAGAAAATCCGGTCAGTTGCCAGGCTACAGAGCTTTGGGCCGAAGATGAGGAGATGAGTTCTTCAATTGATCAACACATTAATAATGCAGCAAAAAACAGAGACTGGGGAAGCATTCCCGGCCATATGGTTGAAAAAATACTGGCTAAAAGAAAAATCAAAATGGATTACAGGAAAATCCTCATGAGATTTAAAACCTCCATGCAGTCCAGTCTTCGTTGTTTGACAAGGCTCAAGCCCAACAGACGCTATGATTTTGACTACATGGGCAGCCGATACAAGCCGCTTGTAAATCTGCTTATTGCCGTTGATTCAAGCGGTTCAATTTCCAATACTGACCTTGAAAACTTTTTCTCAATAATCAACAGATTTTTTAAGTACGGAACAAAAAGCATTAAGGTGCTTGTGTTTGATATGTGCATTACCCAGGAGCTGGATTTTAAAAAGGCGCAGACAGAAATACAAATTACTGGCCGCGGCGGAACAGATTTTCAGTCAGTCATCGATTACTATAAAAAGACAAACAGCTTTGATGGAATGATTATTTTTACCGACGGCTATGCCCCTCCTCCTACAATTACTTACAAAAAACGCATCCTGTGGATTTTGAATAATAAATTAAATTATGAAGAAAATCACGAATGGATGACTAAGCTTCCCGGAAGCTCAACCACCTGGATTCCGGATGCGGTATAAAAATCTTTAATATTCTTAAACTAATTTAATATTTATATAAATTCTTTCTTCTTATATATTGTAGAAAATTGAAAAAATAATTATTATATAAAGTTAATACTATATAAACACAATTCAGGTGGTTTGACATGAAGAAAGTACTTGTCTGCAAGGAGTTGGATCCCCTTGAAACTCGTGTCGCCTTAATTCCGGACGACATTAAAAAGCTTGCTGCAATGGGATTTGAATTCCAGGTTGTTAGTGGAGCAGGTTTAAAAAGCGGTTTCTCCGATGATGCTTATACAGCAGCCGGAGCTAAGATTATCAAAAAAGAAGAAGACGGATATGATTCAAGCGAAATTATTGTTCGCATCATGAAGCCTAAGACAACAAAGGGTATGAAAAAAGATACCTTCCATATCAGCTATATGGATCCGTTCAACGAAAAAGATCTTTTGAACGAATTTGCTGCAAACGGTCTTCAGGCTGTTTCTCTGGAAATGATTCCACGTTCTACACTGGCTCAGAAGATGGACGTTCAGTCTTCACAGACTTCTCTTGCCGGTTACGTTGCAGTTGTTAATGCTGCAGCTCACCTTCCAAAAATCCTTCCTATGATGGTTACTCCTGCCGGTACAATCAATCCTGCACGCGTATTCATTATTGGTGTTGGTGTTGCAGGTCTTCAGGCTATTGCTACTGCAAAACGTCTTGGTGCACGTGTAGACGCATTCGATACTCGTCCTGTTGTAGAAGAGCAGGTTAAATCTCTTGGTGCTTCATTCGTAAAGATTGACCTTGGAGAAATGGGACAGACTGCTCAGGGTTATGCTAAAGAGCTTACACCGGAACAGATTGCTAAACAGAAGGAAGCACAGGCTAAGGTTTGTGAACGCTCAAATATCGTTATTACAACTGCTAAGGTATTCGGCCGCAAGGCTCCACGCCTTATCGAAAAGAACGTTCTTGACCGCATGATGCCAGGTTCTATCGTTGTTGATATGGCTGTTTCAACTGGTGGTAACGTAGAAGGCTCTAAGCTCTTTGAAAACGTTGTTACAGAAAACGGCGTAACAATCATGAGCGGTGATCTTCTTGAGCGCCAGGTTCCATATGATGCATCAAAGATGTTCAGTGGAAACATTACAGCTTTCCTTACTCACTTCTACAATAAAGATTCAAAAGAATTCGAAGTTCGCATGGAAGATGATATCATGAAGGGTTGTCTGCTCACACAGGGTGGACAGATTATCCACGAAAGATTTAAAGAGGCAAAATAGGACGTCACCCCTGTCATTCCCGTGCTTGACACGGGAATCTCATCTTATGAAGAGATTGTCGGGTCAAGCCCGACAATGACATAGGGCATGACATTCACATAGGAGTATTAATTATGGATATAATGCTTATTTTCGTATTTGTTATTGCGGCTTTCCTTGGTGTTGAGCTTATTTCAAAGGTTCCTTCACAGCTTCACACACCACTTATGTCAGGAACAAACGCAATTTCTGGTATTACAGTTGTTGGTGCCATCACTGTTACTGCAGTTGGTGTTGGCGGAAAGGTTGG